>NZ_JADQ01000044.1:0-42677 GCF_000518465.1 Paenibacillus sp. J14
CGGTTGAAGGACAAGCGAGTAAGCAGGCAACGCCGCAGCAGTCGATAAACATGCGGCAATTGCTCAAGAACGTGACGCAACCGGTCAAGGGTTGTATCGCTGGAATGATTCGCATGCTGCAAGGACCGAAGCAAAGCAGCACAACGGGTATGGCACTCAAAGCACTTCGCGGATAACGGCAAAAAATTCTGACAAATCACTTGTGTTTGATGAAAGAACGAAGCAAAGCGCTTACAAGGAAGAGGTTCCTTCGGGGTTCGCGTTCCAGGCATCTTAAATGACTGCCCACGCTAGCTTGACACTGACGCGTATGGGCGGCAAGATGCGGAGGGCGGTTGGATTGAGGTATAATAGATTTATCTATTTGGTGGAAATACTAAGCAATAATCGAGCCAGGAGCTCGAAGGGGGCGGCGAAGATGAGGACGGGCTTACTCGTATGGTTTCTATTTATCAATGCGGTCGCCTATCTGGTGATGTCCGATGACAAGAGGCGGGCGCGGCAGAGGCGGGATCGGATCCCGGAGCGAACGCTGTTTCTGCTTGCTGCGTTGGGCGGAGCGCTGGGGGTCCTCATTGCGATGAACACGAAGCGCCATAAAACGAAGCACCTCAGCTTCCGGGTGGGCATCCCCGTATTGCTGGTTTTCAACGCCGTACTTTATGGGTATTTTATGATATAGACTCTTGGGACAAGTGAGGTGCTTTCCATGCTATTTCAAAAGATATTAGCCGCGTATGACGGTTCGAAAGCAGCCAACAAAGCGCTGGACAAAGCGATTGAATTGTGCAAAACGACACCCGAAGCCCAGCTGGAGGTCCTGCATGTGTACGACTTCCCGCGATTTTACGTAGCCGAGGGCTTTGCGCCGGTCCCCGCTTCGATGAATAAGGATTTCTATGAGCTTGCAGAGCGAACGGCCGAGGAAGCGAAGAAACGCGTGGAGGCCGCAGGTCTGGAGCCAAAAGTTGAAATGGTCCAAGGGCCCCCAGCCGAGACGATTCTAGAGCATGCCCAGAAGAGCGGAGCCGATCTGATTGTCATTGGCAGCCGCGGATTGGGCGGCATTCGCGAATTTGTTCTTGGCAGCGTCAGTCACAACGTCGTCCAGCATGCCCGGATCCCAGTACTCGTTGTCAAATAAAATAAGAGCGAGTTTATACCAGAAAGCCTGACCGATTGATTTCGGTTGGGCTTTTTTTGCTTTATGAGAGCTTGTTGGGAGCATGTCGGGATAGGTGCAGGTAGCTCTAACGCTTGCCAGGAAGCTTATTGCGGCGAAAAACAGTAATTTTCATTTCTAACGCTGATCAGCGTTCTTATTTGGGTGGGGAGCCGCCTTTTTCGGGGGAAAACCCCGAAATAAGATGTCCCATAAGCGTTACAAGTTGCACGTACCGATTTTAGCCCAAATCGCGTTCCACCCAAGCGTTAGAACTTTTTGACAAAGGTAGAACATGACTCCCCAATTGTAGAACATCACTCCTGCACCTCCACCAAGGGAGATTTCTGTAAGGGAAACTAACGCTTGTCCGACAAGTTTGGGGAATATGCCCAAATTTTTTTGGGCGTTTTTCCGGTTGGTGTGTAGGGATCTGTAGTTTTTTATAGTCTCCAAAGTAAGGTTATGTTCAAATGTTACGATTACTCACATCGAATAGAGGATGTGTTTAGTCGCAAGGGCATGAAGGGATAACGGAAAGGGGTGCGCCCGCAGGCACATCCAATAACCGAACGCGGAAAGGAGGTCTGCCGTTGATTCGTTTTCGACAGGTAGATAAGCATTTTGGTCATTTTCACGTCCTGAAGGGGATTGACTTACAGGTTGAGGAAGGGGAAGTCGTCGTCGTTGTTGGCCCGTCGGGCTCGGGAAAAAGCACGATGCTGCGCTGCATTAACCGGCTGGAGACGATCACGAGCGGGGAGCTGACGGTAGGCGGCCTCCCGGTCCATGACCGCAAGACAGATATCAATAAGCTGCGCCGCGATATCGGGATGGTCTTTCAGCACTTTAATTTGTATCCGCACAAAAAGGTGATCGACAATATCACGCTGGCGCCCATTAAGGTGCTGGGCATCTCCAAAGCGGAGGCGGAGCAGACGGCGATGTTTTATCTGGAGAAGGTGGGAATTGCCGATAAGGCGTCCGCCTATCCGTCCCAGCTGTCTGGCGGGCAGCAGCAGCGGGTGGCCATCGCCCGGGGGTTGGCGATGAAGCCGAAGATCATGCTGTTTGACGAACCAACCTCGGCGCTGGATCCGGAGATGGTCGGCGAGGTGCTGGATGTTATGCGGACGCTCGCCCGCGAAGGCATGACCATGGTTGTGGTCACGCATGAGATGGGGTTTGCCCGCGAGGTGGCAGACCGGATTGTGTTTATGGACCAAGGGCAAATCGTGGAGGAAGCAGGGCCGGAGGAGTTCTTTGCAAATCCGCGAGAAGAGCGGACGCGAACGTTCCTGAGCCGTCTGTTGAGCCACTAAATCAATCGATAATCAAGGGGAGGAAGAGAAATGAAGAAGCGTTGGAGGCTGATTAGTATTGCGGTGGTATGTGCGTTGACGGTGCTGGCCGGATGTGCCAGCAATGGGGCAGGCGGCAACGCAGCAGGGAACGGCGGGAATGCCGCTTCGGCAACCGGGGAGAGCGGAAGCGGGGCCTTGGCGAAAATTAAAGATCGCGGCAAACTGTTGGTTGGCGTGAAGTACGACACGAAGTTGTTTGGTCTGAAAGACCCCTCCACCGGGAATGTCGAGGGATTTGATATCGATATCTCCAAGGCGATCGCCAAGCACATTCTCGGTGACGAGAATGCCCTGGAACTGAAGGAAGTGACGTCGAAGACGCGGATTCCGATGCTCAATAATGGGGAGATCGATATGATCGTAGCTACGATGACGATTACCGAGGAACGGAAGAAGGAAGTCGACTTCTCCGATGTTTATTTCCAAGCTGGTCAATCGCTGCTGGTGAAGAAGGGCAGCCCGATCACCGGCATTGAAAGTCTGACGGCTGATTCGACGGTGCTGGGCAGCAAAGGCTCAACCTCGGTGAAAAATATCCGCGAAAAAGTGGAAGGCATCAAGGTGCTGGAGTTCGACAACTATCAGGATGCGTTTAACGCCCTGAAGGCGGGGCAAGGCGACGCGCTGACGACGGACGATGCGATTCTTTACGGGATGGCGGCTCAAGACCCGAATTATGAGGTGGTCGGCAAGCCGTTTACCGATGAACCTTACGGCATTGCGGTACAGAAAGGCAACTCAGACATCGTACAGGCAATTAACGATACATTAAAAGAGCTTCATGACAGCGGGGAGTACGACAAGATATACGAAAAATGGATCGGCAAGAAGCCGGGCGAATAATTCGTGATGGATTTTACGATTCTAACTGACTATTTTGACGTGTACCTGGAAGGGTTCCGGGGAACGGTGCTGTCCAGCTTGCTGGCGCTGGTCGGAAGCTTCGTGCTGGGCGCCTTGATCGCGGTGTTCCGCATCGGCCCCGTCCGGCCCCTGCGCTGGTTCGGAACAGGTTACGTGGAATTTATCCGCAATATTCCGTTGCTGCTTGTCGTATACATTTTCTATTATGGACCAGCCGCTTTAGGTTTACCGCTGGACGGTTTCACGGCGGGGACAATCGGGCTTGCGGTATACACCTCTTCGTTCATTGCTGAAGCAATTCGTGCCGGGATTCAAGCGATCCCCCAAGGGCAAACGGAGGCGGCTCGCTCGTCCGGGTTGAGCTACGTGCAAACGATGCTGCATATAATCCTGCCGCAGGCCATCAAGCTGGTGATTCCGCCGCTCGGGAACCAGTTCATCAATTTAATCAAAAACTCATCAGTTTTAACGATTGTGGCCGGGCTTGACCTGATGTATTTTGCCGACATCGTAAATGCCGATACGTACCGGACGTTTGATACTTATATTTTTGTCGCGTTGTTCTATCTGGTGCTGACCTTGCCTTTAAGTTATGGCGTAAGGGTGTGGGAGCGAAGACTTGAGAAAAAATACTGAAAGGAGGCCTGAAGTTCGATGGATTTTGCTGGGGCGTACAGTACGGAGAATTTGCGCTTCTTAGCGGATGGACTTTACGTGACGTTGATTGTCGCCGGGCTGTCCATCGTGCTAAGCTTCCTGATCGGCTGTATTGTGGGCGTAATCCGGTATACGAAATTGCCCGTGCTGTCGCCTATCATGCTGGTGGGGGTTGAGCTGATCCGCAATTTGCCTCTGCTGCTCATCATCTTCTTCATGCGGTTCGCCTTGCCGGAGGTCGGCATCAAGCTTGGGCTTGTCGCCGCGACGGTAACCGGGCTGACGATCTTTGAGGCCGCGATGATCTCCGAAATCGTGCGCAGCGGCCTCGCCTCCATCGACAAAGGACAAATCGAGGCGGCCCGTTCGTCAGGACTCAGCGCTGTTCAGACGCTATGGCACATCGTGCTGCCGCAAGGCTTGCGGCGGATGGTGCCGCCATTAGTGAGCCAGTTCATTTCGCTGCTCAAGGACACGTCGCTGGCGGTGGTCATCTCCTTGCCGGAGCTGATGCATCATGCGGGGATCGTTATTGGTCACGGCTACACGTATACGATACCGATTTTGATGCTGGTGGCACTGATTTATTTTACGGTCAATTTTGTGCTTTCGGTAATCTCGAGACGTTTGGAGGCACGGCGAGCTTAGGCATCAACTGACACAATACTAACATATAATGGTATATAAGGCATAGTCATCCTTCCCTGGATGTGGTACGATATGGATCAAAATCACTCACGGAATCCGGGGGAGCGGGGATGCGGAGCGTGATTATCAAGACCTTTCAAAGATCCGCTTACGTTCAGATCGCGGTCATCGCGATCGGGACGGCCTTGGCGGGGGAACTGAAGATCAATCCGTTTGTCGGCGACATCTTTCGGATTGGTCTGGGGAGCAGCGCGTTTTTGTTGTTTTTGCTGCTGCTGCGGCAGTTGCCGTACCTCGTGACGGGCGTCATCACCGGCGTGGTAGTGCTGCTGTTTCGTACAGGACTGGATCAGGTGCTGGACAACGGATTGACTGTGGCGGAGAGCGTGACAAGGCATTGCTCGGCGGCGGTGTATTATATCGTGTTCGCACTAGGGATGAGCCTGATCAAACGGCGCTTGGATCGCTTCTATCCTTTGGTGCTGGGAGCCGTGACCGCGGTCATTGATCTGATGTCCAATGAGTCGGAGCTGCTGACTCGGTTGCTGGTGACTGGCACGGCGACGTTTAAGCTGAACGAGTGGGCGTTTCTCATGATGATTGCCATGCTGCGTACTTATTTTGTTACCGGGATCTACAGCAGCATTTCCGTCAGCCGGATGCGGATCATGCAGCAGGAGCAGAATCGGCGGATTGAACAGATGCTTAGTTTTAGCTCCGGCCTATATGGAGAGGTCTTCTACCTGAAGAAATCCATTGGTACATTGGAGGAGTTGACCTTGCGCAGCTATGAGATGTACCGTCGGTTATCGGAGGAAGGCCTGGAGGAGCATAAGCGTTATATTCTTGGGATTACGGAACAGATCCATGAGGTGAAGAAGGATTCGCAACGGATTTTGGCGGGGCTGATTAAGCTGACCGACCGTGAAGTCCCGGGGGATATGCCGCTGTCGAACTTGGTCCAATATATCATTGACAGCACACGGCAGTATGCCGATTATTTGGGGAAGCAAATCGTGTTTACGCAGAAAATCTCCCTGGATTACGATACGGCCAATTACATTCCCTTGCTGACGCTGCTGGGGAACTTGACGGCCAATGCGGTAGAGGCGATCCAGGGCCGGGGGCAGATTCATTTGGAGATTCGCGAGCAAGCGGGATCGACCTTGCTTACGGTGAGTGACAGCGGGAGCGGCTTCCCGCAGGACGAGCGGGAGCTGGTCTTTGAACCAGGCTTTACGACCAAATTTGATGAGGAAGGCGTCGCGGCGACGGGGATAGGATTATCCCATGTGCGCGATATCGTGACCCGGTTCGGCGGGGACATCTCGCTGGGGACGGCCCCCGGGCTGGGCGGCGCGATGGTCCAAATCCGGATTCCGACCCCAAGCTTGCAGAAGTCGGCGGCGCCGGCTTAAAGCTAGTTTCGTTTCAACCGTATCCTTGGCAAACCGCTTATAACCTAAAGTGTAAGGAGGTTATCCGATGCCGCTCTCTTTTTGTATCGTTGACGATGATGCCAGTGCACGAAAAATGCTGCAGTACATTATCGAGGACAGCGGTCTGGGCGAAGTGACGGGGACAGCTGGCGGCGGAGCGGAGGGAGTGCGGCAAATTTTAAGCGAGCCGCCGGATATCGTGCTGATGGATTTGCTGATGCCCGATCAGGACGGTATTGAGGTGATCGATTCCTTGCGCGCTCAAGGCTGCAGCTCCCGGTTCGTGATGATCTCCCAGATCGAAAATCAAGACATGGTTGGACGGGCGTACCGAAGCGGGATTGAGTTCTTCATTCGCAAGCCGATCAACCGGATCGAAGTGGAGACGGTGCTGCGGAAAATCAACGAACGCTATGCGTTAGGACACTATTTAGATGAAATCAAATCGAGTCTGAAGAAGCTGGAGGACTTGCGCAGCGCACCGCCGGCGGGTCAGCACAAGCGAACGGTCCGAGAGGCGATTCAACCGATCCTGATGAATATGGGGTTGATTGGCGAAAGCGGCAGCCGCGATATGATTAACATCATGGAGCTGCTGCTGGAGCGGGGAAGTGAACCTGGCGGGAATCTGCCGCCGCTGAAGGAGTTGTATCGTCAAACTGCAGCCACGTACAAGACAAGGCCTGAGGAGATCAACAAGGAGGTCAAGGCGATCGAGCAGCGGCTGCGCCGCGCATTGATGGCCGGGCTGACGAACCTGGCTTCGCTGGGCTTGACGGATTACGGAAACCCTCGGTTTGAGTATTATGCTCCGCTCTATTTTGATTTCGAGGATGTGCGGCTCAAGATGAAGGAGATCGAAGAGGGGCGCGAGCCGGGCAACAACAAGGGGAAGGTGAATATTAAGAAGTTCCTGCAGGTGTTGTTCATTGAAGTGCAGGAGCAGTTGGGCGGCTGAGAGATGAATTGGAATTGGGGCTAATGCATAAGCGGGCGTGCAACTAAAGTAAGGGACGCCGATGTCGCCGAATAAAGTGGTAGAGCGCAGGTTGTCGACCGGTCGTCAGGCTGAAATCTAAAATAACTGGAATAAGTAAGGTTAATTTCGGGGAATCGGCGAGATTTTAGCAATTTAACTGGAAATCCTGCTGTTATTTTGAGCGGTAGATTGGAATTTTGGGGTTTTGGTCCGAATTAAGAGTAACTTTTACATCTAATTGTTTTCAAATACGGAGGATAGGCAAAATTAAAGGTACTTTTTACAGTAAATTTGCGGTAGACTTCTGACCCAGAACCGCATTCGATAGAGACCCTAGTCTGTTTGACAGACTAGGTTTTTTGTGTTGGGGAGACATTGTTCAAAAACGAACATTCGGATTTTACATTCTTTTAATGTTCGGATTTGAGTTGACATCCCGTGTCCGCCATTGGTACACTAGGAGAGGAAAGGCGGCTCGCCGCCGAACATCATAATCTCGTATAATGCCGGGAATAGGGCCCGGAAGTTTCTACCCGAGAACCGTAAATTTTCGGACTACGAGCGAATACGTGATGAAGGTAAGGCTACTCCGCACGGAAGGCCTTCTTTTTATGAGCCTGGGCTTGTAAGCACCGGGCTTTGCGTTGCCAGCGGCGAGGCTGTAGCTGCCCGCACGCAGGTGTCGTATTTCGCAGGGTCCGCGAATTTCGGGAAATAGTGTTCCCAGGAAGTTCGGGGCCCTTTTTACGTATTCGGCTAATTCTATAGATAGGTTCACAAGAAATATGAACGTGGAGGTTGAGGCATGACAGCACAAGTCGCCGTAATCATGGGCAGCAAATCGGACTGGGAGACGATGTCCCATGCCTGTGCCGTTTTGGATGAACTGCAGATTCCTTACGAAAAAAATGTCGTATCTGCGCACCGCACCCCGGATTTGATGTTTGAATTTGCCGAACAGGCCGCAGCCCGCGGTTTGAAGGTCATCATCGCCGGGGCTGGCGGAGCCGCCCACCTGCCGGGGATGGTGGCGGCCAAAACTACGCTGCCCGTCATCGGCGTGCCGGTGAAGTCGGCCGCGTTGAACGGGCTTGATTCGCTGCTGTCGATCGTGCAGATGCCAGGCGGCATCCCGGTGGCGACGGTAGCGATCGGCAAAGCCGGGGCGATCAACGCCGGGCTGCTGGCGGCGCAAATTCTGGGTGCGTTTGACCCTGAGGTCATGCGCCGGGTGCAGGAGCGCCGCGATCGGATCAAAGCCGAGGTGCTGGAGAGCAGCTCGGAGTTGGGAGCCGCGGAATGAGCAGCGGCGTGATGGGCAAAACAGGCGGCAGCAATGGCGCCCCGGTGATTGCGCCGGGCGCAACGATCGGCGTGCTGGGCGGCGGACAGCTTGGCCGGATGATGGCGCTGGCCGGGAGCAATCTTGGCTACCGATTCGTAGCCATGGATCCGACGCCGGATGCGCCTTGCGGTCAGGTAGCGGGGCAGATCGTCGCCCGCTACGATGACCAGGACGCGGCGCGTGAGCTCGCGGCGCGGGCCGATGTGATCACGTACGAGTTCGAAAACGTCGACGCCGGCGTAGCCGCGTTGTTGGAGGAAGCATCGTACGTGCCCCAAGGCAGCCGATTGCTGTATACCACTCAGCATCGGTTGCGGGAGAAGCGAGCCATCGAAGCAGCGGGCGTGAAGGTCGCGCCGTACGCAGAGATCGGCAGCGAGGAAGAGTTGCGCGCAGCCGTGGCTCGGTTGGGCCTTCCGGCTGTGCTGAAGACGGCCACCGGCGGGTATGACGGCAAAGGCCAATGGGTCATTCGCAGCGAGGCCGAGATTGCGCCGGCCTACGCCGCGTTGAGCCGGGCTGGGACCGAGCTCGTGCTCGAGCAATTTGTCCCGTTCGTCAAGGAGCTGTCGGTGATTGCGGCGCGCAGCCCGCGCGGAGAAATAAAGACGTTCCCCGTAGCGGAGAATATTCATATCGACAATATTTTGCATGTCTCGATTGTGCCGGCTCGCGTGGAGGAGCAGGTGCAACGGGAGGCGGAACGGCTCGCGGCCCGAATCGCCGAAGGCTTGGAGGCCGTTGGCCTGCTGGCGGTAGAGATGTTTCTGACCGAGGACGGGGAGCTGTTCGTCAATGAACTGGCGCCAAGACCGCACAACTCCGGCCATTATACGATGGAGGCTTGCACGACTTCCCAATTTGAACAGCATGTTCGGGCGATCTGCAATCTGCCCCTAGGTCCGGTGGAGCTGTTAACGCCGGTCGTGATGGTCAACATTCTGGGCGAACACTTGGAGGCGGTACGCAAGGCCGTAGTTACGGGCCAGTGGTTTGGCGAAGCCGGCGGTGAAACTGGATTCCCGGTGATCCCCAAAGTACACTTATATGGAAAGCACGGAGCCGCTCCTAAACGGAAAATGGGGCATATCAATCTGATCTGCCGCAATGTGGAGGACGGGCTGCGTTGGATAGAGCAAACCAACATTTGGAGGAATGAACGTAAATGATCGAACGCTACAGCAGACCGGAAATGAGAGCGATCTGGACGGAGGAGAACAAATTTAAGGCTTGGCTGGAAGTGGAGCTGTGCGCTTGCGAGGCTTGGGCCGAGCTTGGCGTGATCCCGAAGGAAGACGCCAAGCTGCTGCGCGAGAAGGCTTCGTTTGACATCAACCGGATCTATGAAATTGAGCAGGAAACCCGCCATGACGTCATCGCGTTTACCCGCGCCGTCTCGGAAAGCTTGGGGCCGGAGCGGAAATGGGTGCATTATGGCTTGACCTCGACCGACGTCGTCGACACGGCGCTGGGGTATTTGTTGAAGCAGGCCAACGCGATTTTGGAACGGGATATTTTGAACTTTATCGACATTCTCAAAGAAAAAGCCTTGGCTTATAAAGATACCCCAATGATGGGGCGGACCCACGGTGTCCACGCAGAGCCGACCACGTTTGGTCTGAAAATGGCGCTTTGGCACGAAGAAATGAAACGGAATCTGGAGCGGTTCCGCCGGGCAGCTGAGAATGTTCAATTCGGAAAAATCTCCGGTGCCGTTGGGACTTACGCGAACATCGATCCGTTTGTAGAAGAATTTGTTTGCCGGAAGCTGGGCACGACACCGGCGCCGATTTCGACGCAGACGCTGCAACGCGATCGTCACGCCGAATATATGGCAACCTTGGCTTTGATCGCGACCTCGCTCGACAAGTTCGCCACGGAAATTCGCGCGTTGCAGAAGAGCGAATTCCGCGAGGTGGAAGAGGCCTTCGCCAAAGGGCAAAAAGGCTCCTCGGCCATGCCGCATAAACGTAACCCGATCGGCTGCGAGAACATCTCCGGCTTGTCCCGCGTGATCCGCGGTCACATGATTTCGGCTTATGAGAACGTGACGCTGTGGCATGAACGCGACATTTCCCACTCTTCGGTGGAACGGGTGATTCTGCCGGACGCGACGATGCTGCTGAACTACATGCTGAACCGCTTCGGCAATATCGTGAAGAACCTAACGGTGTTCCCGGAAAATATGAAGCGCAACATGGCTCGCACCTATGGCGTACCGTTCTCCGGCCGCGTGATGACGAAGCTGATCGACAAAGGCTTCAGCCGCGAGCAAGCGTACGACACAGTGCAGCCGCGGGCGATGCAGGCGTGGGAGACCCAACGTCAATTCCGCGACATTATTGAGGAGACGCCGGAAATTACCAGCGTCTTAAGCAAAGAAGAAATTGATGATGCTTTTGATCCGTCCTGGCATCTGAAGCATGTGGATACGATTTTCCGGAAGCTTGGATTGATTGAGTAGGATCTGATCTTGCAGTGATAGGGAGGAGAGCTTCATGACGGTACCGGCAATTTCTACCGCGGCGGATTTGGTGAAGGCCCCGCTGCTGTACAAAGGCAAGGTCCGGGAGTTGTACGACCTCGGCGAGCATTATTTGATCGTGGTCACGGACCGCATCTCCGCGTTTGATTATGTGCTGGAGCCGGCGGTGCCGGACAAGGGGAACGTGTTGAACCGGCTGAGCGCGTTTTGGTTCGACAAGACGCAGCATCTGCTGGAGAATCACGTGATTCATACGGACGTGGAGCGGCTAGGGGACGTGATTCCGTCAGAGCATCGCGAGGCGTTGCGCAACCGGATCATGGTGACCCGCAAAGCTGAACGCATTGACATTGAATGTGTGGTGCGCGGTTATGTGACCGGCGGCGGCTGGCGGCAGTATGAGAAGACCGGCACGATTAACGGCATTGAGTTGCCGGAAGGGCTGCGGAAGAACGCGAAGCTGGCGGAACCGATTTTTACGCCGGCGGCGAAAAATGACGTGGGCCACGACGAGGACATCTCGTTCGCTGAGATGGTGGACAAAGTCGGCCAGGAATTGGCTGAACAGCTGCGGGATCGCAGCCTGGAGATGTACGCCTACGCCCGGGATTACTGCGAGGAACGCGGCATCCTGCTCGCAGACTGCAAGCTGGAATTCGGGATGGTGGACGGCAAGTTGATTGTGATCGACGAGATGTTTACGCCGGATGCATCGAGATTTTGGGCCAAAGAGAACTACGCGCTGGACATCGAGATCGACAGTATGGACAAAGAGCCGGTGCGTACGTATCTAGCCGGTTCCGATTGGGATAAAGAGAGCCCGCCTGATCCGCTTCCGGCGCAGGTGGTTGAAGAGACGACACGGCGGTACCGTGAAATTTACCGGCGATTGACGGGAGCCGAGTTGGCGTAGGAACTGTGTTCAATATAGCCTTTTAGCTCTAACGGACCCTAGGGCCCTTATTGGCACAGATTCGCAGGGAAGACTGATATAACGGACCGAGGGGACCTTATTTGGCCGGGGCGGTCCAGTTTGTTGCCGGATGGGGCCCAATAGCGGCGGTAGAGTCCGTTAGCCGGGGAAATATACGGGAAATGAGTAAATAACGTCACTGAGGTCCATTAGAGAATGGACATGGGGTACTCTGAGGTAGGTCTTCTGTGCATTATCCCTTTGGATCAGAGGGGCAGGAGCTTGGGAGACAAGAAGACCCTCAACGAGCGAGACAGCAAGGAAATTAGACAGGAATGCCAGAAAGCAAGCTTAAAGCATGAAGGAAAGTTGGAAGGCAAGCATAAGCACGAAGGCAAGTTAGAAGGCAAGTTAGAAGGCAAGTTAGAAGGCAAGTTAGAAGGCAAGCTTAAAGGTTAGCTTTAAGGCAAGCTAGAAGGCAAGCTAGAAGGCAAGAAATGCCCCAAGCGATAGCACAAGCAATTATCAAATGTAATTATCATTTCCATCCAGATACCAAGCGGCTGCGCCGCACAAGTCCAAACTTAGGAGGAACACGAGGAACATGATTAAAGCGAGCGTTTATGTCACGATCAAGCAAAGCGTACTTGACCCGCAGGGGGTTGCCGTTCAAGGGGCACTCCATTCGATGGGGTTCAGAGAGGTGGACAGCGTCCGCATCGGTAAATATATGGAGCTGACGCTCGATACGAACGATCGCTTCGAAGCGGAAGCTCGAGTGAAAGCGATGTGCGAGAAGCTGTTGGCCAATACGGTGGTAGAAGACTACCGCTTTGAATTGGAGGCTTAAACTATGAAATTCGCGGTACTCGTATTCCCCGGTTCCAACTGCGATATCGATTGTTACAAAGCGGTGGAAGAGACGTTAGGCGAACCGGTTGACTATGTGTGGCATACGGCCACCGATTTGTCTGCTTACGATTGCATCTTAGTTCCCGGCGGGTTCTCCTACGGCGATTACCTGCGGTGCGGGGCGATTTCCCGTTTTGCGCCGGTTATGGCGGAAGTGGCCAAAGCGGCGGAGCAAGGGAAATACGTGCTGGGGATCTGCAACGGATTCCAAATCCTTACGGAAGCTGGATTGCTGCCAGGCACGTTGCGCCGCAACATGTCGCTGAAGTTCCGTTGCCACGACACCGAGCTGCGCGTGGAGAACAACGAAAATCCGTTTACATCGCATTATGCGAAGGGCGAAGTCATTACGATTCCGATCGCGCATGGCGAAGGCAACTATTATTGCGATGAAGCAACGTTGGAGCAGTTGAAGCGGAATAACCAAATTATTTTCCGGTATGTTCAAAATCCGAACGGCTCGGTGGACGACATCGCCGGCATTTCCAACGAACGCGGAAACGTCGTCGGCATGATGCCGCACCCGGAGCGGGCGGTCAGCGATTTGCTGGGTTCGACGGACGGCAAGAAGATGTTTACATCCATTTTGAAAGCTTGGAGGGATCGGCATGAGTCAGCAAGTGTCCGCTAAGGAACCAAATGCAGAACAAATTGCAGAGCAGAAAATTTACAAACAAATGGGCGTTTCCGACAGCGAATACGAACTGATTTGCGGATTCCTTGGACGGAAGCCGAATTATACAGAAATCGGCGTATTTAGCGTCATGTGGTCCGAGCACTGCGCCTACAAAAATTCAAAGCCGCTGTTGCGTCGTTTCCCGACCAGCGGCCCGCGCGTGCTGATGGGCCCGGGCGAAGGCGCCGGGATCGTGGATATCGGTGACAACCAAGCGGTTGTCTTTAAAATCGAAAGTCATAATCACCCTTCGGCCGTGGAGCCGTATCAAGGCGCGGCAACCGGCGTGGGCGGGATTATTCGCGATATTTTTTCCATGGGAGCAAGACCTGTCGCGCTGCTGAACTCCTTGCGATTTGGCAAGCTGGAAAGCGAGCGCGTGAAATATTTGTTCGAGCATGTTGTATCCGGGATCGCGGGCTACGGCAACTGCATCGGAATTCCGACGGTTGGCGGAGAAGTGGTGTTCGATGAGAGCTACGAAGGCAATCCGCTCGTGAACGCGATGTGCGTCGGGCTGATCGACCATGACAAAATCCAACGCGGCGTTGCGAAAGGCGTTGGCAATCCGGTGTTTTATGTCGGGCCGCCAACGGGCCGGGACGGTATCCATGGCGCGACGTTTGCTTCGGAGGAACTGACAGAGGAATCCGAAGCGAAGCGGACAGCGGTGCAAGTAGGTGACCCGTTCATGGAGAAGCTGGTTATGGAAGCTTGTCTGGAGTTGATCGACAGCGGCATCGTGCTGGGGATCCAGGACATGGGCGCAGCAGGCTTGACCTGCTCCAGCGCGGAAATGGCCAGCAAAGCCGGAAACGGTCTGGAGTTGTACCTGGACGAGGTGCCGCAGCGCGAGGAAGGCATGACGGCTTATGAAATGATGCTGTCCGAATCGCAGGAGCGAATGCTGTTCGTCGTGGAGCCGAAGGATGAGGCGAAGGCGCGGGAGATTTTTGAGCGTTGGGGCGTCATCTGTGCGAAGGTCGGTAAAGTGACGGACGACGGCCGTCTGAAGCTGTTCCATCATGGCGAGCTGGTCGGCGACATGCCGGTGAAGGCGCTGGTGGACGAATGTCCAATCTATGAGAAGCCTTCGGCAGTTCCTGCTTATTATGTGGAAAATGAATCGGTCGACACCACGCGTTACGAGGAAGTTCAAGATCTGGGCGCGGCGCTGGAGAAAGTGCTGTCCTCGCCTTCGGTAGCTAGCAAAGCGTGGGTGTACAACCAATACGATTATATGGTTCGAACGAGCACGGCGGTTCGTCCGGGTTCGGACGCAGCCGTAGTTACCGTTCATGGCACGCGCAAGGCGCTGGCGATGACCACCGACTGCAACGGGCGGTTCGTGTATCTGGATCCGGAAGTTGGCGGACGGATCGCGGTCAGTGAAGCGGCGCGCAACATCGTTTGCTCTGGTGCAGAGCCGCTGGCAATCACCGACAACCTGAACTTTGGCAGCCCGGAGAAACCGGATATTTTCTGGCAGATGGAACGGGCGGTGGACGGAATGGCGGAAGCTTGCCGTGTGCTGGACACCCCAGTCATCGGCGGGAACGTCAGCTTGTACAACGAGAACGCCAAAGGCGCAATTTACCCAACGCCGGTAGTAGGGATGGTTGGTCTGGTGCATGATACGGATCACATCACGACGCAAGGCTTTAAATCGGCTGGGGATATCGTGTTCCTGTTGGGCGAGACGAAGGCCGAACTCGGAGGCAGTGAGTTCCAGGCGGTTGTTCATGGTGTTGTCGAAGGCCGTCCGCCGCAGCTTGATTTAGAAGTAGAGAAAAAATTGCTCGGCACCGTACTGGAAGCCATCCAAGGCGGGCTGGTGCGTTCGGCGCACGACTTGTCCGAAGGCGGTCTGGCTGTGGCGCTGGCTGAATCGTGCATCAGCGGCGGGGTGGGTGCCAAGGTGGATATTACAAGCGAGCTGCGCCCCGACTTCATGTTGTTTAGCGAATCCCAATCTCGCATCCTGTTGTCGGCTTCGCCGGAGAAGGCGGAGGCGCTGGAGAAGCTGCTCGCGGAACGCGGCGTGCCAGCAGCACGAATTGGGGTTGTGGAAGGTTCTGAACTGAACGTTGCTGTGAATGGAACGGAGGTTCTGAGCAAGCCGGTGGACCAGCTGAGACGCGTCTGGGAGGATGTCATTCCATGTCTGATGCAATAAGACCCGTGCAGAGACTTTGGACCGGAGACTACTATAACGAAGGGGCGGGGCATGCGGATCCGTTTGATACGTTACGCGAGGAATGCGGCGTGTTTGGCGTATTTGGTCATGCCGAAGCCGCCTCTCTATCCTACTACGGGCTGCACGCCTTGCAGCACCGGGGGGAAGAAAGCGCGGGGATCTGCGCTACGAATGGGGAGGACTTCCATTACCACCGCGGCATGGGGCTGGTGAAGGAAGTGTTCGACCGCGACAAGCTGGCTTCGTTGCGCGGGGACCGTTCAATCGGGCATGTCCGCTATTCGACAAGCGGAGACAGCAAGCTGACGAACGCCCAGCCCTTGATCTTCAAATACCGTGACGGTGATCTGGCGGTGGCTACGAACGGCAACATCGTCAATGCACCGAAAATCCGCCGCCAGCTTGAGCAAAGCGGCTCGATCTTTCAAACGACCAGCGATACGGAAGTGATCGCGCATCTGATCGCCCGCTCGTCGAAGGATTTCGTTGAGGCGGCAAAGGACGCGCTTCGTCAATTGGTTGGGGGCTTCGCGTTCCTGCTGCTGACGAACGACAAGCTGATTGCCGCCAGCGATCCGAACGGCTTGCGCCCGCTGGTGATGGGCCGGCTTGGCAATGCGTACCTGTTCTCGTCTGAGACGTGCGCGTTCGAGGTCGTTGGTGCGGAGACGATTCGCGAAATCCAGCCGGGTGAGATGCTGGTGCTGGATAAGGACGGCCTTCGCGAGGAGCGTTATGCCGAGCCGCAGCGGAAGGCGCTGTGTGCGATGGAGTACATTTACTTCGCGCGTCCGGACAGTGACATGAATGGCTCGAACCTGCATGCCAGCCGCAAGCGGATGGGGCAGGTGATGGCCCAGGAGTCTTTTGTGGACGCCGATGTGGTTACTGGGGTTCCGGACTCCAGTATTTCCGCCGCGATTGGCTATGCGGAGCAGACCGGCATCCCTTACGAGCTGGGTCTGATCAAAAATAAATACACCGGCCGCACGTTCATTCAACCGAGCCAAGAGCTGCGCGAGCAAGGGGTCAAAATGAAGCTGAGCGCGGTGCGCCGTGTCGTGGAAGGTAAACGCGTCGTAATGATCGACGATTCGATCGTTCGCGGCACGACCTCGCGGCGGATTGTAAACTTGCTGCGCGAAGCCGGCGCGACGGAGGTGCATGTCCGCATTACCTCGCCGCCGTTCAAAAATCCTTGCTTCTATGGCATCGATACGCCCGACCGCGGGGAGCTGATCGCCTCCTACAAAACGGTAGAAGAAATCTGCAAGGAGATCAATGCCGACTCGCTCGAGTTTCTCAGCCCGCAGGGGTTGATCCAGGCGGTAGGCGGAGATAACGCGACGGACTACAAAGGCGGCCTCTGTATGGCCTGCTTCGACAACGATTATCCAACCCGGACGGATTTCGACGGGGAAGAGAAGTTCGGCTGCACTTGCTAAATTCGTTAGCGTAGATTCGACTTATTTCACATGATGAATTGATTTCGTGATAACTGGGTTTTCCGTGTTCATTAAGTTAAAGGAGTGGGTCCCTCTCGTGTCTGAAGCATATAAGAAAGCCGGCGTTGATATCGCAGCCGGGAATGAAGCGGTAGAGCGCATGAAAAAACACGTCAAACGGACGTTCCGGCCGGAAGTGATGACCGATCTGGGCGGATTTGGCGCTTTGTTCGGTTTGAACAAAGACAAATACGCAGAACCGGTGCTCGTGTCGGGAACAGACGGTGTGGGCACGAAGCTGAAAATTGCCTTTGCGATGGATAAGCACGATACGATCGGCATCGACGCAGTGGCAATGTGCGTGAATGATATCGTCGTACAGGGGGCAGAGCCGCTCTTCTTCCTCGATTATTTGGCTTGCGACAAGGTCGTGCCTGAAAAAATCGAGGCCATTGTCGCCGGTATCGCTGAAGGGTGCAGCCAATCGGGATGCGCCTTGATCGGCGGCGAGACTGCGGAAATGCCGGGCATGTACAGCGAAGGCGAATACGACATCGCCGGGTTTACAGTAGGTGTCGTTGATAAGAGCAAGATCGTCAACGGCAGCCGCATCGCCCCTGGCGACACGGTGATTGGCCTGGCCTCCAGCGGTGTGCACAGCAACGGGTTCTCGCTGGTACGGAAGCTCTTGCTGGAAGAAGCAGGTTACGCTTTGACCGACAAGCTGCCGGAATTAGGCGGAGCATCATTGGGTGACGTGCTGCTTACGCCAACCAAGCTGTATGTGAAGCCGGTATTATCCCTGTTGGAGAAAGTCGATGTCAAGGGAATGGCTCATATTACGGGCGGCGGCTTCATCGAGAACATCCCGCGCGTCCTGCCGGAAGGCGTAAATGTGGAGATCAACTACGGTTCTTGGCCGATTTTGCCGATCTTCGACTTGCTGCAGAAGAAAGGGAACGTGAGCAACCGCGATATGTTCACGACGTTTAACATGGGCATCGGGCTTGTAATTGTAGTGGCGGAGGACCAGGCTGAGGCAGCGGTTGCTGCATTGAAGCAAGCCGGGGAAACGCCTTATGTCATCGGTAAAGTGACGGAAGGACAACGGGTTGTGACTTTTGCAGGAGCGGATGTCTAATGGGGGCGAACTACCGGATTGCCGTATTTGCTTCGGGGAACGGCAGTAATTTTCAAAATTTGCTCGACGCGACGCGGTCAGGTGAGTTAGATGCTGAGATTGTGCTGCTCGTTTGTGATAAGCCGAAGGCTTATGTCGTCGAACGGGCTCGTCAAGCCGGCGTGGAATGTTATCTTTTTGACCCGAAGGCCTACGCGCGTCGAGAGGATTATGAGGCGGAAATTGCCGCCGAGCTGGACAAGCGGCAAATCGATTTAGTCGTGTTGGCCGGTTATATGCGGTTACTCACGTCGGTGTTGGTTGAGCCGTACGCCGGGCGCATGATTAATATTCATCCGTCATTACTGCCGGCTTTTCCGGGAAAAAATGCGATTGGGCAGGCTTGGGACTACGGTGTGAAAATGACGGGAGTTACGGTTCATTTGGTTGATGGCGGGATGGACACCGGCGCAGTGGTTGCCCAAGCGGCGGTAGAGATTACGGCGGACGATACGCTGGAAACACTCGAAGCCAAGATCCATGCGGCAGAAGGACGCTTATATCCGCAGGTCGTGTCGTGGTTCGCGAGCAACCGCGTGCGCGTGGAAGGCCGAAAAGTGACGATTCTGTCGGAATAGGAAGCATCGAAAGAACGCTTGGTTACAGGTTTTTTTGGATGATTGGATAGGTTTAGAACAGATGCTGGGTTTCGATATTTCCCGAGAAATATCGGGGGCATGATTCGCCAAAATAAAGGAGGAGCCGATTGTGAGTATGAAAAGAGCGCTCGTGAGCGTGTCGGATAAAACGGGTATCGTGGATTTTTGCCGCGAGCTGTCGCAGCTGGGTGTGGAAATCATTTCGACAGGGGGCACAAAAAACTTGCTGGCGAAGGAAGGCGTTCCGGTCATCGGAATTTCTGACGTCACCGGATTCCCTGAAATCCTTGATGGACGCGTTAAAACGCTGCATCCTGCCGTACACAGCGGCCTGCTGGCGGTACGCGACAGCGAGGAACACCAAGCACAGATGAAGGAACTGGGATTGGACTATATCGACCTGGTGGTCGTTAACCTGTACCCGTTCCAAGAAACGATTGCAAAGCAAGATGTTACCTATGAGGACGCCATCGAAAATATCGACATCGGCGGACCTACGATGCTTCGTTCGGCTGCGAAAAACCATGCGTTTGTCACCGTTGTTGTCGATGCGGCTGACTATGGAACCGTGCTCGAGGAAGTACGTACGGGCGGCGATACGACATTGGAAACGCGTAAACGGCTTGCGGCCAAAGTTTTCCGCCATACGGCGGCATACGATGCCTTGATCTCCGATTATTTGTCGAAGGTGACGGGCGATCCGTTGCCAGAGCGTTTTACGGTCACCTACGAGAAAATCCAAGATTTGCGTTATGGCGAAAATCCGCATCAAAAAGCGGCGTTTTACCGCAAGCCGTTGGCAGCAGCGGACACGCTGACGAATGCAGAACAACTCCACGGCAAGGAGCTCTCCTACAATAACATCAACGATGCGAACGCGGCGCTGCAAATCGTGAAGGAATTTGATGAGCCGGCGGTTGTCGCGGTCAAGCATATGAATCCTTGCGGCGTTGGCGTCGGGGCCAGCGTGCTGGAAGCTTACAAAAAAGCGTACGAGGCCGACCCTGTGTCGATCTTCGGCGGGATCGTTGCTGCCAACCGCATCATTGATGCGGACACGGCGATGCTGATGAAGGAGATTTTCTTGGAGATTATTTTAGCACCAGGTTTCACGGAAGAAGCGCTGGAGATTCTCACGAAGAAGAAAAACCTCCGTTTGCTGAAGCTTGGCGGTCTGGAGCTGGGCGCAAGCCGCAGCAGCCAGTTTGTCGTCACCTCGATTGACGGCGGGATGGTCGTGCAAGAAAGCGATGTGCATACGCTGAAAGAGTCCGACTTGACGGTGGTTACCGACCGCAAGCCAACCGAAGAAGAGCTGAAACAGCTGCTGTTTGGCTGGAAAGTCGTTAAACATGTGAAGTCGAACGCGATTGTTCTGGCGAAGGACGATATGACCGTTGGCGTCGGCGCGGGGCAGATGAACCGCGTTGGTGCCGCGAAGATCGCGGTCGAGCAAGCAGGCGAGAAAGCGAAAGGCAGCGTCTTGGCGTCCGACGCGTTCTTCCCGATGGGCGATACGGTCGAAGCGGCGGCCCAAGCCGGGATTACGGCGATTATCCAACCGGGCGGCTCCGTGAAGGACGAGGAGTCCATCAAAGCGGCCAACGAGCATGGCATCGCGATGGTCTTCACCGGCGTGCGCCATTTCAAGCACTAAGATTGAGCTTAACGGCAGGACCGCTGCGGCGGCCTGCCGTCTTTTCGCAGATGCGCTAACCTGCATGGGACAATTAACTGTAAAATCTACCGTTATTTCAGCTGAAACACTGGATTTTGACGAATTAGCTGTAAAACCTGCCGTTAATTTGAGCAAAAATGCTTAGATTGATGCTTTAGGCTTTAATTAGCGATACATTTTCCAGTTATTTTCGTTTGAATTCGGGCTGAGTGGAAAATTAACAGTAGAATTTTCAGTTCGTTTCGAAAAAGACTAGTTTGTAGACCAAACGGTAATCGGCATATTTCATTTCGTTAACGAATTAGTGCCGAAACAGGCGAGACTGGACAACTTCTAAATTTTGAGCTCAGAAGTGAGGAGGAGACTATGGACATTTTGGTGATTGGCGCCGGAGGGCGCGAGCACGCGATTTGCTGGAGCCTGGCGAAAAGCCCGAAGGCCGATAAAATTTATTGCGCTCCGGGGAATGCGGGAATCGGACAAATCGCCGAGCTGGTGCCGATTCAGGTGAACGAATTCGAGAAGCTGGCAGCTTTTGCGGAGGAGAAGCGCGTAGGTCTGGTTGTCGTAGGTCCGGACGATCCGCTGGCTGAGGGCATCGTGGATGTGTTCGAAGCGAAGAACATCCCGGTATTTGGACCGCGTAAGAATGCTGCGCATATCGAGGGCAGCAAGACCTTCATGAAGGATCTGTTGAAAAAATACAACATTCCAACGGCAGTCTATGAGAAATTTGATAACTACGAGCAGGCGCTTCAGTATCTCCAAAGCCGTCCGGTTCCAATCGTAATTAAGGCGGACGGGCTTGCGGCAGGTAAGGGCGTTACGGTCGCCTTCACTCGCGAAGAGGCGGAAACGGCGCTCAAGAACATTATGATTGACAAAGTGTTCGGCGAATCCGGAAGTCAGGTTGTGATTGAGGAGTTTCTGGAAGGCCAAGAAATGTCGATTCTGTCGTTCGTCGACGGGGAAACGGTCCGTCCCATGGTTGCGGCGCAAGACCACAAGCAGGTGTATGACGGCGACAAAGGCCCGAACACCGGCGGTATGGGAACCTACTCCCCGTTGCCGCATATCGCAGATTCGATTATCAAAGAGGCCATTGAAACGATTATCAAACCAACGGCAAAAGCGATGGTTGCCGAAGGCCGGCCATTCCGCGGCGTGTTGTTTGCCGGCTTGATGATCACGCCGGACGGCAAACCGAAGACGATCGAATTTAACGCCCGCTTTGGCGATCCAGAAACCCAGGTGGTTCTGCCGCGCTTGAAAAGTGATCTGCTGGAGATTTTCTTGGCGGCGGTGAATGGGACGCTGGACCAGGTCGATATCGAGTGGAGCGAGGAAGCGGCGGTTTGCGTTGTATTGGCTTCCGGCGGTTATCCAGCTTCCTATCCAAAGGGGCTGCCGATCCAAGGGCTGGAAGAAGCACAAGCTGCAGGGGCTTTGGTGTTCCATGCCGGCACGGGGAAGAACGAAGCAGGCGAGTGGGTCACGAACGGCGGGCGTGTGCTTGGCGTGGTTGGCCGTGGAAGCTCGATTGCCGAAGCCCGGGACAACGCCTACGAGGCGGCGAACCTCATTACGTTTGAGGGCAAGCATCAACGGTCGGATATTGCCGCTAAGGCGCTTGTATAGGGAGATCATCCGGCTAGGATAATCCGCTGCCGATTCGAGCATGTTAAGGGATATTGGGGATTCTCTTTACGAAAGTCCCTGGAATACTCGAATGGGAGGCGGCATCATCATGAGCGACAAAATGAAGGGAATGCTCCCGGTCTCGCGCGAAGAAGTGGAAGTCGACGGCGTATACCGGGATGAACTGGGACGGGAAGTCTATTTGCAAAAAGGCGAGGAGTTCCCTTCCGATCCCGTGTACGGCACGATGGAATGGGAGCTGACCGAGCTGGCCCAAGAGACGAACTCGAAAGGTCATACCGATGACCGTCTAATACCAAAGAAACGTTAAGCTATAGGTTTGAACGTAAACGCCCTTCCGAGCCGGGAATATCTGCCCGTCCGGAGGGGCGTTTCCCTGACAGGACAAAATAACTTGAACCGGAGGCGGTTTCAGGTGTAACTTTATAAGAATGAGAGAACTCAGTTAAAGCGAGGAGAAATAGATGAATCAGGCGGAACGACAAACGGTAGGCATGGAAGACATCGTCAAAGCGCATCACGTGCTGAAGGAAGTAGTTATTCGAACTCCGTTGCAGCTCGACGCAACGTTATCGGCTAGATATGAGTGCAATGTCTATTTAAAAAGAGAGGATCTGCAGGTCGTACGCTCCTTCAAGATACGCGGGGCATACAACATGATCCGCAGCCTGCAGCCGGAGGATTTGAAGCGAGGCATTGTGTGCGCGAGCGCCGGCAACCATGCGCAGGGGGTAGCCTTCTCCTGCAATGCGCTAGGCATTCAGGGGAAAATCTATATGCCCAGTACGACGCCCAACCAGAAAATCAACCAGGTTAAAAGATTTGGCGGCGAGCACGTGGAGGTCGTTCTGATCGGCGACACTTACGATGATGCTTATGCGGAGGCGATGAAAGCTTGCCAGGAAGGCGGGATGACGTTCATCCACCCGTTTGACGATCCGAAGATTGTTGCCGGAAACGGGACGATTGGCATGGAAATCATGGAAAGCTTGACCGTACCTGCAGATTATGTCTTCGTCACCATTGGCGGCGGCGGGTTGGTGTCGGGCATTAGCACTTATTTGAAAACAGTAAGCCCCGATACGAAGATCATCGGTGTTGAACCATCCGGTGCGGCGTCCATGACGGAAGCGTTAAGACAGAAGCAGGTTGTCACGTTGGAATCAATCGATAAATTTGTGGACGGCGCGGCGGTGAAGCGAGTTGGCGATTTGAATTACGACATTTGCGCAAACCTTCTGGACGACATCGTTCAAGTTCCGGAAGGCAAGGCATGTACGACGATTCTGGAGCTGTACAACGATAGTGCCATCGTCGTCGAACCAGCGGGGGCGCTCCCTGTCTCGGCGCTGGACATGTACCGCGACCAAATTCGCGGGAAGACGGTCGTCTGCGTAATCAGCGGCGGCAACAACGACATCGACCGGATGCAGGAAATGAAGGAACGTTCGCTGATCTATGAAGGGCTGAAGCACTATTTCTTAATTAACTTCCCGCAGCGGGCCGGAGCGCTTCGCGAATTCCTGGAAGAGGTGCTGGGGCCAAACGACGACATCACGCGGTTCGAGTACACGAAGAAGCATAACAAAGAGAACGGCCCAGCTTTGGTTGGCATCGAGCTGAGCGATAAAGCCGATTATGAACCGTTGATCGGACGTATGTCTGCGAAAGGCATCGTATATACCGAGCTGAATCGGGATTTGAATTTGTTTAATTTACTGATTTAAGCTGGAAGTGAAAAACCTTATATAGAGGCGAGCAGCCCTCTTCGACTTTGGTCGAGGAGGGCTTTTTGATATGCATGGAAGTTTGAGCGGGAAGGGGCGAAGTATGGATTGGGAACGGTATGGTCGGGCCTCGGTTCAAGAATAGGTCAGGTTGGGCCAAGGCACGGGAACAGGTCGGGTTCGGATCCCAGCCGGTGTCCGGGTTGGTTGTCCGGGCCGGGTTCGAGCGGGGGAAGACGAGGAGCGAGCCGGTGACCGACGCGGTAACGGAACGTACTGACCTTATTCCAAAGTCACAAGGTACTCATCGGTTTCTAACGGAACTCAGGTGCGCTATTTGAACGGATCATCGTTTCACAGGGCTCTTTTTCGCTTAATAAGGCCTCTTCGTTCCGTTAGCTCGGGAAATACCGCGGGAAATTGTAAATAACGTCGCTACGTTCCATTAGCGTTGAATGTCGAAAAAATATGATTTCGTCCTTGTTGACAACACTAATATCCTAGTGTACTATTTAACTATCACACCAATACAACGATATCGAAACCATGGAATCGAACACGTTACACATCATCAGATTCAGACGCAAGCAAAGCATTTCAGTATCGCATTTGCGATCATCGATCAAATAAAGGAGTGAAGGTACGTGCAACAACAATCGATTGGAAATACTGCTCAAGGCATGGGAGCAGCTGCGGTGAAATCGCAGGGACAAGGGCATGAGCCCGTCGTCTTGTCGGTACAAAAAGTGACGAAAGCGATTGGTAACAAACGGCTGGTCGATAAGCTGTCTTTCGAAATTCGGCGGGGAGAGATCGTAGGTCTGCTCGGACCTAACGGTGCCGGGAAGACGACCACGATTCGGATGATCGTGGGTCTAATCGGAATGACTGAAGGCGATGTGAAGATCAAAGGTTATAGCATCCGAAATCATTTCATGCAAGCGATCGCCCATGTCGGCGCGATTATTGAGAATCCGGAGTTTTACCCGTACATGACGGGATATGACAATCTGAAGCAGTACGCACGAATGAGTGAAGGGATTACGGAGGAGCGGATTCAAGAAGTCACCCGATTGGTAGGCTTGGAGAAGGCGATGAAAAAACGTGTCAAAGCGTACTCGCTAGGTATGCGTCAGCGCTTGGGCATCGCACAAGCTTTGTTACATCGGCCATCGATTCTGATTCTCGATGAGCCAACCAACGGGCTAGATCCGGCGGGGATTCGGGAAATGCGTGACTATCTGAAGCGTATTGCGGCTGAAGAAGGGATTGCCGTTCTGGTCTCCAGCCACTTGTTGGCCGAAATGGAGCTGATGTGCAGCCGCGTGGTCGTCATTCAGGAAGGGAAGTTCGTGACCGAACGCGCCTTGGGTGAGCCGGTTGAGAAAACCGAGGAACGGGTGAATGTGACGTTCCGGGTCGGCGATGTCGAAGCGGCCAAAACTCGGCTCATCCGGATGGAAGAAATCCGCCTGCTGGGAATGTCCCCAGAACGGAACGAAGTGACGGTCGCCGTGCGCGACAGCTATATCCCACGCGTCGTGAGCGCGCTGGGCAGCGAAGGCATCGCCATCTACCGGATTGAAGAAGTGAAGCAATCCCTGGAAGACGAATTCTTGAAATGGACGGGAGGAAATCAAATTGCGTAAATTTACTCCACTTGTTGTGAACGAATGGTTGAAGATGTCTAAGAAAAAAAGCTTTATCGTTCCCTATACCTTGATCGCCGCGGCGATTGCCGGGATGCTATACATGATGTACGCTTTCTCGCAGGAGAAGTTAGGGTTCCTTGATTTCGCATCCATGGCCATTGCCCGAAACGGCTTGGGTCAAATGACGACGTTGCTGGTCATTATTTGCACCGCGGGGATTGTGGCGAAGGAACACAGTCTTGGTACGATCAAGCTGTTGCTGATCCGCTCGCAGAGCCGCAGCCGGATCTTGGCCTCGAAATACGTGGCTGTGCTGCTGTTTACGCTGTCGCTCTTCGTCTTTTCCCTGGCGGTTGCCCTGTTGGGCGGAGGGTTGGTCTACGGGTTCGGATCTGCCAGCGTACAGGGAATCAGCTGGAGCGAAGTGCTAACCAACACCTTGTATTCGTTCATCTATACCGTGGTTTACGTTACGATCACTTTCCTAGCAAGCATTCTTACTCGTTCCACCGGAGCGACGATCGGAATCGGCATGTTCCTTGTTGTGCTGGAGGAGCTGGTGGTGGCCTTGCTTTCGAGATACGCCTTCGCCAAGTACCTCATCTTCGCCAACGCTGATTTGTCGGTATATCTCAACGGTAATCCGCCGATGCCGGGCATGACATTAACCTTCTCCTCCGTGGTGATCGCCGCCTATTTGGTCTTGTTTCTTGCAGTAAGCTTTGTTACGTTTAAAAAACGGGATGTCGCTTGACCGGTAGAATCATGAACGGCGGCACGGCGGAAAGGAGCCAAGGGAACGTGAGCATCGAATTTGATAATAATCTGCCGATCTATCTGCAAATTATGAATTATTTAAAGAGAGAGATCGTCACCGGCCGACTGAAGGCCGGTGACAAAATTCCGTCGGTCCGCGAGCTTGCGGCCGAGCTGCAAATTAATCCGAATACCGTGCAGCGGACTTTTCAGGAATTGGAGCGTGAAGCCATCGTGGAAACGAAACGCGGACTCGGAAGATACGTGACAAGCGAGGAATCGAAAATTATGACCATCAAAAAAGAAATGGCCGGCGAGCTGCTGGATCGCTTTATCGGAGGCATGCAGGAGCTGGGCTTCAGTAACGAGGATATTGCGGCGCTGGTCGCCGACGCTATGAAGGCTAATGAGCGACGCTAAAGGAGGGCAACCATCAATGAAACCGCTACTGGAAGTACAAGGTGTATCTAAATCGTACGGCAGCAAAAAGGCATTGCATGGGGTGTCCCTAAGCGTCGATAAAGGAAAAATCGTTGGCCTGCTTGGCACGAATGGAAGCGGCAAAAGCACGCTGATGAAAATCGCCGCCGGCCTGATTCATCCTTCGGCAGGTAAGGTGTCAGTGGACGGAACGCCGGTGGGACTAGCGACAAGATCGTTAGTTTCCTTCATGCCCGATCGACCATTAACGGAATCGTGGATGAAGGTGCGGGATGCGATTGGATTTTATCGTGATTTCTACCCGGATTTCGATGAGGAGAAGGCAGGCACAATGCTCGACTTCATGAATCTGAATGAGAAGGATAAAATCAGCTCCCTGTCGAAGGGCATGAACGAACGGCTTCAGCTGACGTTAACGTTATCGAGAAATGCCAAGCTGTATCTGCTCGATGAGCCGATCGGCGGGGTGGACCCGGTGGCCCGGACTAAAATATTGGACGCAATTGTGGAGTTTTATAACGAAGAGAGCAGCCTCATTATCTCTACCCATCTGGTTTCGGATATTGAGCGGATTTTCGATGAGGTCATCTTTATTCGCAGCGGCGAGGTTGTTATGCAGGAGGAAGTAGAGAATTTGCGGATTCGCTATGGCAAGAGCGTCGATGACATGTTCAGAGAGGTGTTCGCATAAATGATGAAGCTGCTGAAGTACGATATCAAACAAAATGCCAATACCGTGCTGGGACTATTCGCTGTCTTGGTGATCTTGCAAGTCCTTCTGTCGATCACAGGTAACCTTCGCCAGTGGGATGCAGAAACCATCTTTGGCTTATCCCTTGTTCTGTATTTTACGGCTGTCATTTTCATGCTCGTGCAGTCCTGTAAAACTTTTGCCTACAATATCAAAGCCTATCATCGCCGTCTGCTCCCCTTGCATCCGGTATGGACGATTCTCTCCTCGCTTGTGTTCAGTTGGCTTGTGGCGCTGATCATCGGGGCCATTGTCTTGATTCATGCGGCGATCTATTATCGGGTGGCTCAAGTACAGATCGATTTTGTTCAGATCGGGACCACGGGGTTCGGGAACACGGTGCTCATTATTTTGAGCATCGTTTGGATGTATACACTGCTGGTGTTGACGATTTTTATGGCGATCACGATTGGCGCCAGCGTCAGCATCCGTGGCAAAGCCGGGACCTGGGTAGGCATCCTTTCCTTCTTCGTCATTCAGAACGGGATGTCTTGGGTGGAAGGCTTGCTTTTTAAAGGCACCAATAGTACCTTTGCTAATTTCGGGATCATTCAGATTGGGATGGCCGAGGAGAACGGCGCAGTGACGAGGGAATCGGTAAATCTGCTCCCGCTCGGGCCTTTCCTGCTTGAAGTGGTTGTAGCCGTATTGATGTTTTACGCGATCACGTATTTACTCAAGAAACGGATTGAGATTTGATCTCCTTAAGATTAAGCAAAAGCCGCATCTTCCTCATAGTTGGGGGATGCGGCTCTTGCTTTTTTTGTTTAATTTTTCGAGCGGCGACCAAAAAAGAAAATTTGCCCAGCCAGTCCCACGGCAAACAAGATCAGGCTGTCCCAAGGTGAAACGGTAAACGACGGCATGATTCGATTTAATACGGTGCCCACAACGATCAACACGGCGGCAACGGCGATGTAAGTGCCGAACGCACGGAGGTTAAAGCCGCGCGGCCCCGCGTTGGGCGGCATGCCTGGTTTCGCTCCGGGCCCTGCTGGTCTTGCTTCTCCGGCAGGCTCTTGACCTTCATTGGCCTTGGAGCTTTGCCCAAGGAAGCGAGTGACCAGCTCAACCAATACAATCGACAGAACGGCGATAATCAACAGCGAGGAGGTGCTGATCAGGGTATACTCGAGCTCCCCGCCAAACCATTTGCTGAAGAAACCGGTGATCATATAAATAAAGAAGACCCAGGTCAAAGCTACCCAGGGGATCATCGTATAATATTTGATTTTGTCCTTCAGCGTTCGGGGCTTCCGTGTCTTTACGTCCTCCGCCAGCTCTGCGCAATAAGCCTTTGGATCGGGGCCGAAGCGTTCTGCCGCCGAAATGCCTTTGGCTTGGTTCTTGATGATTTGCCGGGCAATGTCTAGCAGGAGCTCTTCCCCCTTGGCCTCACTAAGCGAGCTGGAGCCGGAACGGAAGTACAAGACCATTTCCCCGAAATACGCTTCGTTCTCCGGCGTCATTTGCTGTCGCAGCCGTTTGGTTTCGCCGATCATTTCGTGGATGTACATGGTAGTATCTCTCCTCCCAGTTTCTTCCGTAGTATACTGCATAGATTGTCCCATTCGCAAGGGACCAAGGCACGGCAGAAGTGGAAGGGAAACAGAACTAATGGATTATGAACATTCCTTGAACCAGGAATAAAAAGCGTCCTTCCCACCAAAAACTAGTTCCTAAGCAAAACGGCAGGCGAAGGCCTCAGGCTAAATTTGGATTTGATGCCTGACAGGCCGGTTTGCACATCATCATTCTAAAGTTGCGGGAGGCAGAGCCATGGGAAAATTTGAATCGGAGCTGACCCGGAGGTATTTGCTGAACAGCAACTCTCGGGGAAGCCTGGAAGAAGTCGTAACCAATGAGAGCGATGAAGAAATCGCCATGTTATGCGGGGATGACGAGGCATGTGAGGAAGGGGATCTGGGGAATCACCGGTTTATGAAAGAATGGGAGGGCCGGGTTACGACCCATGCCTACTTCCGCCAATCTTATGAGTAAGTGAGTTTCTTGCGATTGTTCAGCGATCCGATTGACACCTCGGCTCAGGTAATGATAAGATGAGTTTAAATCATATTAAACTTATCGGATTTAAAGCATATATCATTGCCGAAGTACGGGGAGGAGACGGGGTATGGAAAGACAGATCGTGATCAATCATGGAGAAGAACAGCTTGCGGCCAGCATACATTACCCGGCCGAGAACAAACAAGGGGGGCGCTGCCATCGCGCTCCCTTGGTCGTCATCTGCCACGGATTTGTAGGCAGTCGTATTGGAGTCGACCGTTTATTTGTCAAGACTGCAAGGGAGCTTGCAGCTGACGGCTTCCTCGTACTTCGCTTCGACTATCTCGGATGCGGCGAAAGCACAGGTTCTTACGGCGATCATGGCGTGGAGTCGATGATCGCCCAAACCCGTTCGGTGCTGGATTATGGCTTAAGCGCATTTGACGTTGATCCGACCCGGGTATCGTTGCTTGGACATAGCCTTGGCGGGTTGATCGCTCTCTTGACCGCAATTCGCGATCGGCGTGTAAAGAACCTTGTCCTATGGTCGGCGGTGGGCTATCCGTTCAGCGACATTGTGAAAATCACTGGACGCGATCTCTATGACCGAGCGGTCAAGCAAGGAAGCGCCGACTATTTGGGTTATGGCCTAACGCCGAATTTTTTTGATTCGCTGGGTGAATATCAACCGTTCCAGGAAGCCGTTAAATTTGCTGGTGACGTCTTGGTGGTGCATGGAACCTCAGACGATATTATTCCGGCGGATTATGCTTTCTTATATCAGAAGGTATTCTGGATGCGTCCCGAAGGGCGCTGCGATAAGGAGATTATTTTCCAAGGCAATCACACGTTTTCATCCGGTGATCATCAGCAACAGGTCATCCGGAAGACCAAGGAATGGCTAGGAGGTTTGGAAGCTCTGCAGTCAGAGTGGCAGCATTGGATGATTTAAGATCATTAAAGGCGAACAACGTCAAACCCACGCGTACAAAAACTGGTAAAATCCTTTGGGGATGGATACAATGAAGGTGTAACCATTTTTTGGCGTAGGGAGGTTTGGGAGATGTCTCAGCCTGCATTGTTTATTGCACATGGATCGCCTACATTAGCGATTGAGAAGAACGCGTATACGGATTTTCTTCACCGTCTAGGTCAGGAAATGCTGGAGCCGCCCGATGCCATTGTAGTCTTCTCGGCGCACTGGGATGCTCCGGATCAATGGGTCTCAACGGATGCGAAGCATACGACGATGCACGATTTCTACGGCTTCCCGGAAGAGATGTATGAAATCGAGTACCCTGCCCCGGGCAGCCCTGAGCTTAGTGAAGAGATCGAGGCGATTTTTCGAGCACACAATCTGCCTTACAAAGCATCAACCGGCAGAGGCCTGGACCATGGAGCCTGGGTAGTGCTGCGGCTGATGTATCCGTCTGCCAATATCCCTGTCGTAGCCTTGTCAGTGGACGCCAAACGCGAGCCGGAAGAGCAGTATGCCATCGGCAAAATGCTCACAGAGCTGCGGCAACGGAACGTTCTGGTCATCGGCAGCGGCGGACTTGTTCATAATCTTCGTTTGCTCGACTGGGAAGGCCGAGAACCGGCAGCGTGGGCCGTGGAGTTTGACGATTGGATCGGCCAGCAGCTGGAGAACTGGGACTTGCGGCAGCTCTTTGATTATGACCGCAAAGCCCCGCATGTCCGAATGGCGATCCCTTCGTATGGACGGGAGCATTTTGTTCCGCTCTTCTACGCCATGGGGGCGGCAGACGATGAACGGCATGCTGTGAAATTGTTTCAGGATTATCAATACGGCAGCCTTAGCTTAAACTGCTGGAAGTTTGGCGGTCGTTGACGGGGAATTGACCTGGTTCAGAACGACCGATCCATATAAATAAGCGCAGAACCTCAAGGGTTGGGGTCTGCGCTTTTTTTTTTTGAAGTTGTGACCGGTTAACGCCGCCGTCCATAGCGGTTGCGGAAGTGAGGCTGGATGAAGAAGTCCAATCCGATCCGCCCGGCGTTCGTGCCGGCGACGACGATAAAGATTTGGAGAAACAGCAGCTGCGGGTTCGTACTTACGGTACCGGAGAACAGGAAGGCAAAGTTCATGACCATGCCAAAGAAGGCCGCCAGCCAAGTAAAACCGCCCAGAATTAAGCCCAGTCCGACGAGCACCTCGCCGTAAGGGACAAGGATATTAAACAACCCGACATTTGGCATAGCAACATGCTCGAGAAAAGATGCCCACCAGCCTTGCACCGCGGGATGGTCGCCGCCGCTCTTGGCCAATGCGCCTGTTAGAAATCCAGCGGCATCAAATCCACCGGTAACTTTGCTCCAACCGGAAGTAAGCCACTCATAACCAACATATAGTCTGAACAGCAAGAGGAGCCAAGAGGCAACAAGGCTCTCCCTTAACCATTTTACGATCATCTCTTCATCTCTCCTTTCCTGTAGTATTCAGATGAAGAGCTCGATTTTAAACCCCAATTCAAGAATTAAGATGAAATAAAGGAGATTGCGGAGAAGTTTGCTTGGTTCCGGCTTCCCCCAAAAGAGGAATTCAACGTATAATGTAAAAAACTTAAGAATTTTGACGGAGGACATGCCTTTGAAATCATTGAAGTTAAGTTGGCTGCTGCTCTTATTCTTGCTTATCATGATGCTCTCCGCGTGCGGGAAGGTCGGGGAGCCCGCCGCGCCTGCGGATACCAACGCTCCGCCGCAACTGACGGAGACCCCGGAGGACAATCCTGAACCCGAACCGGCGGCGCCTGCCTATACGGCTCCGTTGACGGGATTGCCGCTCGAGGAGCCGCTGACCCGCAGACCGCTTGCCATTATGATTAACAATGCGCCGGCAGCCCGCCCGCAATCGGGGTTAATCGATGCCGATGTTGTATACGAGGTGTTGGCGGAAGGCGGAGTCACGCGGCTTGTATCCATCTTCCACAGTCAAGCGGACAATGCCAAGATCGGCCCGATTCGCAGCATTCGCCCGTACATGATCGATTTGGGCGAGAGCTACCACGGGGTGTTGGTGCATGCCGGGGCGAGCAACGAAGCGTTTGCGATCCTGCAAAGACAGCATAAAGAGGATCTGGACGAGATCACAAACGCCGGCGCTTATTTCTGGCGGGACAAGTCCCGGAAGGCTCCGCACAATTTGTATTCCAACGTAGAGAAGCTGCTGGAAGGCGCCGCGAAGCGCGGGTATACCACGGAGGATACGGCGGTGCCGGGGTATCTCTTTTATAAGGAAAATGAACATTCGGATTCCCTGGAGACCGCAAATCACGTGGAGATTAAGTTTCAACTGGACAGCTACCGGGTGGGTTACGAATATGATGCGGCGTCCGGGCTTTACAAGCGGTTCATCAATGGCGAGCCTCACACCGATCTGGAGACGGGCGATCCATTAACCGCTGCGAATGTCGTCGTTATGGGGGCAGACCACCGGGTGCTGGACGATGTCGGCCGTCTGGAAGTAGGACTGGAACTGGGCGGTGAAGCGATATTGTTCCAGCAAGGCAAAGTCATTCAGGCCAACTGGATCCGCAAGGAAGGCGATATGATCCGGTTCATTAAGGATAACGCGGAGATCCCTATGGTGCCGGGCCAAACCTTTATTCATATCGTCCCCAATACGCCGGATTTCGCCAGTCATGTAAAGGCAGAGTAAAGGAGAAGAAAGGCAGATTTTGTATTTCCAGGGCGATTAAAGGATAACTCTGGGAGAATAAGGGGAAATATAAGCGCATGAAGGTGAAATGTTTGCGACAATATTTCCTATCTGTGATGCAGTTGTGATAAGATATTCAAGGTTGTGTAAAAACATCAACCACAAGAACTACCTTATGGAGAGAAAAGGGGATACTGATGCGACTGAAGAAGAAAGATATCTTTTTCCAGACGTTAGAGGATATGGCAGATACGATCGTGCATTCGGCGGACTATTTCGCTCAGCAGGTCGCGGACTTCAAGGACGTTGAAGCCTTCGCCAAGAAGATGAAGGAGTTCGAATCCCAATGTGATGGTTACACCCATAAAATCATCGTGGAATTGAACAAAACGTTTATTACGCCCATCGAGCGTGACGACATTATGCATCTGATTACCGCCCTCGACGATGTGATCGACGGTTTGGAAGCTACGACATCCCGTTTTTTTATGTACAATTTGAACGGGCCGGATGAATATATTGCGCGCTTTGCCGAAATTATGCGTAACTCGGCGTATGAGATTCAAAAGGCGATTCATTTGCTGTCCCAGAAAAAATTGTTGGCGATCCGCGAATATACGATTCGTCTCAACGACCTGGAGAATCAAGGCGATGAGCTGCTGCGGATTTGCATCAAGGAACTGTTCATGAAAGTTACCGATCCGATTGAGTTAATCAAGAAGAAAGAGATTTACGAACGGCTGGAGACGACAACCGACGCCGCCGAGAAGGTTGCCAACATGCTGGAATCCATCATCATGCGTAATTCTTAAGATAACTTCACTATATATTTGATGTTCGGGAGGTTGGAATTGCGCGGATTTACATAGAGAGATAGCCATCTGTGCAAAAATGTTATGGATACGAGTTTAATGATTATGCTTATCGTTATCATACTGGCGTTGGCATTCGACTTCATTAACGGGTTTCATGATACGGCCAATGCGATTGCGACTTCAGTATCTACACGGGCACTGAAGCCGCGTACCGCCATCATGATGGCTGCGGTCATGAACTTCTTAGGTGCTATCATGTTTACGGGGGTCGCCAAAACGATCGGGGGCAGTGTCGCCGATCCGGCAAAGCTGGATAATGGTCTGGAAGTCCTGATCGCCACGCTGCTATCGGCAATTATTTGGAACCTCATTACTTGGTGGTTTGGCATTCCGTCGTCTTCTTCCCATGCGCTGATCGGTTCCTTAGCTGGGGCGGTCTACGTTGGTGCTGGGGGGGACAAGCTGAACTGGAGCGGATTTACGACGATTGTGGAAGGGCTGGTGTTCTCCCCAATCATCGCTTTTGTGATTGGTTATATCATCATGACCTTGTTGAAATGGATCTTTGCCCGGCGTAGCCCGCATACGGTGAACAAAGGCTTCCGGTCGATGCAAATCGTAACCGCAGCGATCCAAAGCTTCACGCACGGCACCAACGATGCGCAGAAAGCGATGGGGATTATTACGTTCGCCTTGGTCACGGCAGATTTCCAAGATCATATGGAGGTACCGTTGTGGGTTAAGCTGGCCGCAGCAACGGCAATGGCGCTGGGGACATCGGTGGGCGGTTATAAAATCATCAAGACGATGGGCACGAAGATTTTTAAAATCGAACCGATCAATGGTTTTGCCGCAGATATTTCCGCTGCATCGGTTATTTTCGGAGCCACGTTGTTCCATTTGCCGGTCAGCACGACACATGCGATCACCTCGTCTATCCTTGGTGTAGGTGCTGCTAAACGGTTCTCTGCCGTACGTTGGTCGATGGCTGGGCGCATCGTGATTGCCTGGGTAATTACGATTCCGATTGTGTTTGTCATGGCGGGGTTAATCTATAAATTGTTGTTCTAAATGGAGTTAAGCCAATCTGTTGAGGATTGGCTTTTTTTGGGGTTAGATTTGGTGCTGGGTAGCCAAGTAAAAATAAAGCCGCCGCCGGGTTAACGGCGGCGTTTTCCCGATTTAACCGACTTGCTGGATTTGCCGGTTGCGGAGCGTTTACCACTGCGGCCAGATCCGGTACGGCTGCCGCTTTTCTTGCGATTGGATTTGCGGCGGCGGGGCGGGTAATCGTCCCGGCCGAGGCTGCCAGGTCTGCTTTTGCCGCCGGGCAAGAGCGAGGTAAGCAGCTTCGCCATCGGGGCGAATTGTTGTACGGTCTGCATAACTTTCTGCACCTGGCCCATCGTTGCCAAGATGCCGTCGATCCCGCCCATGCGGTCGACGATGCCTTTCAAGTCGCTTAAGCTGGGCAAGGACAGACCGCCGGCTTTTGGCGTGGTTGTCGCAGCCGGGGTAGGTGTTGGCGCCTGGGTCGGTGTGGGTGTCGGCGGAGAATAAGGAACCAGCGAGGAAGCCTCCGCTTTAATTTCGTACGGATTCACCCCCGGGTAAAAATGGGTGTACGGATGGAACGGGGGCACCGGACCCTGGCGGGAATCATAGTTATGAGGCATGGGTATCACTTTCCTTTTCGGATATTTTGCCCGGGCAGGCTGACCGTAAGGCCCGTTTCCTTCTTGTCCGCCCTCCCGAGACAAGACCTAGGAGCGAAATGACATCCGCCGAAGGGGACACGCGCGGATGGTGAGATCGGCGTGATGATCCCTGGCTAGGCGTTTGTATTACTATACTGTATGTGCCCGCCCTGCCTTGCGTATGGACGAATGTCCCGGTTCTGGTGGGCGTTCGCGGAATTTGGGCGTTCTTTCTGTGATGCGTGAAATCGTTAATGCTTGAAAAGGAGTACGCCCCTCGGGTACAATGGGGGTGTGGTACAGTAACGGTAGGGGATGATAATTCAGTGCAGCTGAAGAAATTAAATGACAAAACGATTGATCAATTATTTGAAGCCATTTTAACGTTAAAGAACATCGAGGAATGCTACATCTTTTTTGATGACCTGTGCACCGTTAACGAAATTCAGTCTTTGTCGCAACGTCTGGAAGTCGCCCGAATGTTGGGCAAAGGCAACACATACAACCAGATTGAAGCAGAAACCGGAGCCAGCACGGCGACCATATCCCGGGTAAAGCGCTGCCTAAATTACGGCAACGACGGCTACAAAATGGCGCTTGACCGTTTAGGTCGCTAAGCTTATGACAGACGAAATTCAAGCAAGGTCGATGAGGGTGGCGGACGATGGCCGGGAGATGCTCCCAATGGAGAACGCCAAGAAACCGGGTGTGCTTGTCATCAGCCACGGCTCCCCAGATGAGCACTGGGTAGCTCTAGTGGAGGCGGCGGTCGCGGAAGCGGCGGACGATTTGCCCGCCGGGCTTCCGCTCGCCTGTGCTTTCCTCGAAACGGTGGAAGGCCGCCTGATTCAGGACGGCATCGATCAGCTGGAAGGTCAGGGAGTGACGGACATGATCGTCATTCCCTTATTCGTGTCCTCAGGAAGTACCCATATCGATGAAATCGCTTATGCCCTTGGGGTGAAAGATGCACCGGAGAAGGAAACCGACCTGGAACGTTTTCGGGTTTCCGCTCGGGTGTTTTTTGGCGATCCTATCGATGATGGTCCGCTGGTCGCTGAGATGGTGTGGGACAAAGTGAAGGGGCTGTCCGTACGGCCGGAGCGTGAAGTGCTGCTTCTCGTGGGACACGGCAGTAATCATCCCGGCTTCTTGCAGCGGTGGGAGCGCGGAATTGCCTCGCTGGCGGCGCAATGTGCGGAGCTGGCCGGCCTCGCAGGCGGGGCCGATTATGCGCTTCTGAATCCGGACAGCGTATCGGCCAAAGTCCGTGATTGGTCAGAACGGGGAATGGACGTGATTGTGGCTCCGCTTTTCCTGAGCGCCGGATATTTTACGAAGGTCACGATTCCTGAGCGGCTGAAGGGGCTGGCTCATCGTTATTCGGGAGAGGCGCTGCTGCCCCACCCTTTGATGGCTCGCTGGATGTCGCAACAAATATTGAATATAATGGGATCAGTGATAGGTTGACATTATGAGTTCAGGTGGCGTTAGGAAGATGAAAAGAGCTAGGTTGATTTATAATCCAACCTCGGGACGAGAAGAGATGCGCCGTCTCCTGCCGGATGTGCTGGAGCGTCTGGATCAGGGCGGCATCGAGACGTCGTGTCATGCGACGACCGGGGAAGGCGATGCGACGCGCGAGGCGGCTTTGGCGGTCGAACGCGGATACGACATCATTATTGCGGCCGGCGGTGACGGGACGCTGAATGAGGTTGTGAACGGCATGGCTGGGAAGAGTGATTTGCCTCCGCTAGGGGTGTTTCCGCTTGGTACGACAAATGATTTTGCCCGTGCCATGGGAATTCCTCGGCGTTGGGAGGATTATTGCGACCTGGTCATTGAGAATAAAACCAGACCGATCGATATCGGCAAAGTGAACGGCCGACATTTCATCAATATCGCCGGCGGCGGCAAGTTGACCGAGCTGACGTATGAGGTGCCGAGCCGACTTAAGACGCTGATTGGGCAGCTAGCCTACTATATGAAAGGCATCGAGAAAATGGCCAGCTTGTCGCCAACGAAGTTGATTATCGATGCGGAAGGGCACGAGATCATAGAAGGCGAGTTCATGCTGTTCTTGATTGCCAACAGCAACTCTGTTGGCGGCTTCGAGAAGCTGGCGCCGGATGCGCGGATCGACGACGGGCTGCTGGATGTGATCGCGCTCAAGAAGTGCAACCTGGCGGAATTTATCCGCCTGGTGACGATGGCGTTGCGCGGCGATCATTTAGGCGACTCGCACGTCATTCACTTCAAGACGCGGCGCATGGAAGTCACCTCACCCGGCCGTGTGCTGCTCAATCTCGACGGCGAGCTGGGCGGCGAATTGCCCGGCGTATTCGAGATTTTGCCGCAGCATTTGCGGATTTTTGCTTGAATTCTCGATATCCGTCCGTGATTCATAGGCTTAGACAGTAATTTACAGGGTTGCCTGAGGCACATCATCAGGAAGCTGAGGTTGTGAGGTCCCCCGCCGGGTTGGCGGGGGATTTGATTTGGTTGGGGCGAGAGCCGTTAGTGCCTTAAGGCTGCTCTCCGTCCCCTGGCCGCAGGCAGCTATCTGTGGCTTAAGGAGGACTCCTTGCCTTGGCACATACCCTTTATGTCTCGTTTTGTCTCGACGCGCTGCTGCGTGGTTTCCTATCGTGCCTCACACCACGTTTAAACTGACACAATGGTACGAATGGAGTTTGGATAGCGCATAGCGGTCAGCGTTCGAAGTGGTGGCAATGCGAAATAAGTGGAAATTCTACCGTTATTTTTGGAGTAACTGTGGGTTTGGCGTGGATTAGCTGGAAAAAGTACAGTTAATTCCGCAGGCTTTGCTGAAAACAGGGGAAATGGGCCAAATTAGCTGTACGATTTCCCGTTATTTTTGCGAAAATGGCCCAAACGGGGTAAATTAGATGGAGGATTTACCGTTAGTTGTTTGATGGGTGGGCTGAAACAGGTGTGTTAACGTCGAACGGATGGTCTTACCTTATGCAAGGATTTAGAGTACAGGATTAAAGTATATCGAGAGTTTTGAATTACAGTAGATCACGTGAACTGGATGAGATGATGCCAAGTTGGAGTAACCGGTTCAGTTGAACATAGAAGGAGTCCATGATGAAGAAGCAACGGAATAACTATCGTCGTCCGGAAGCGGGGCGGGTAGGCAGCCCTCGGGGACAAGGACAAAAAGCAGCTGGCGGCGGGAAAGGCAACCGCGGCGGACGAGGGGAAGCTTCCTCGGCGAGTCTTCCACCGCGGGGACGTGCGGCCGTGGCTGCGGAACGGCCTGTCAGCGCGCGGCCTGTTGGGCGCGCCGGGAGCCGCGCGTCTGAAGCCGCGCTGGCGGGTCTTCCCGTCGTGAAGAATGATGAGGTCGTCATCGACATCATCGGGATGAACCACGACGGGGAAGGCGTGGGCCGGGTGGAGGGCTACACGCTGTTTGTCGCCGGCGCCTTGCCGGGCGAGAAAGCCCGGGTCAAGGTGCTCAAAACGAAGAAGCAGTATGGCTATGCCAAACTGCTTGACGTGGTTGAGGCGAGTCCGGACAGGGTGGCCGCGCCCTGTCCGATCTACGACAAGTGCGGCGGCTGCCAGCTGCAGCACTTGAGCTATGACGCGCAGCTCGCGTGGAAGCTCCAGCACGTCGTCGACGTGCTGGAGCGCATCGGCAAGCTGCGCGTGGCAGAGGGCGCGCCGGGTACGGGCGCGCCAGCGGCAGGCGGCAGCGGCGACGCCGGCGCTGCCGCCGATGCCGCCCGCCGCGCCGCGGAGCACGCGGCGGGCGGGGACACTGCCGTCGTCGTGCGACCGACGATCGGCATGGCGACGCCTTGGCGCTACCGCAACAAGGCGCAGGTGCCCGTCGGCGTCGTCGACGGTGCCCTGGTCGGCGGCTTCTACGCCCGCGGCAGCCATCGCATCATCGATATGGAGACGTGCCTCATTCAGCACGAGAGCAACGATGAGGTGATCCGCCGCGTCAAAGCCATCGGCCGCCGCCTGGGCATCACCGCCTACGACGAAGAGACCGGCCAGGGCCTGCTGCGCCACGTCGTCGTGAAGGTGGGCTTCCGCACCGGAGAAATGATGCTGGTGCTGGTCACCAACGGCGATCGGATCCCTCGTGAAGACGAATGGATCGCGGCGATCCGCGAAGAACTCCCGTCCGTGGTGAGCATCTGCCAGAACGTCAATACACGGCAGACGAACGTAATCTTCGGAGACGTAACCCGCGTCCTGTGGGGGCGCGAAGTGATCTATGACTATATCGGAGACGTGAAGTTTGCGATCTCGGCGCGTTCTTTTTACCAAGTGAACCCGATCCAGACAGAAGTCCTCTACGGCAAAACGGTTGAATATGCTGGTCTGACCGGTCAAGAGACCGTCATTGACGCTTATTGCGGCATTGGCACGATCTCGTTGTTCCTGGCGCAACATGCGAAGCGGGTGTACGGCGTGGAGATTGTCAAAGAGGCGATCGAAGACGCTCGCGTCAACGCCCAGCTGAACGGGATGGAGCATGTCACCTTTGAGGTCGGTGCCTCCGAAGACGTGATCCCCGCCTGGAAAGAGCAGGGCATCGAAGCTGACGTCATCGTCGTCGACCCGCCCCGTAAAGGCTGCGACCCGCGTCTGCTGGAGACGATCCTTGAGATGAAGCCCGAGCGCGTAGTTTACGTATCGTGCAATCCAGCGACGCTAGCTCGCGACCTGCGCATCCTGGAGGACGGCGGGTATCGGACCGTTGAGGTCACGCCGGTGGATATGTTCCCGCATTCGGTGCATGTTGAGTGTACAGTAAGACTTGAAAGAAAAGATACAGCTAAGTAAACTGTATCTTAATTCGAGGGGAGAGTATGGGAAAGGTTGTAGTTAATCTTAATCTTTCCATCCTCGAATACTTCGATTGTTTGGATAAGCCTTTGGAGGACTTGCTTCAATACCTGTTCATCGCTAATGTCGAGGTCAATGAAGCGTTCAACTTCCTTTCTAAAGGCTTCTTTACGTTCCGCGAGGTTCTTTCCTTCTTCTAAGGCTAATATGAGTTCAGCCTTCTTATTATGAAGTAATTGCTGTTGATGGGCATTGCGCTCTTTCTGATGCTTGAACTGGTCGGTTGTTATAGCTTCCTCAACATGTAAAGACAGCAGTTTATCGAAACGATTATCAAGTTCTGCTAATTGTTTCTCTACACGTTTCAGTTCCCTCTGAACGTGAGATTGAATAGCCAAGGCTTTTTCCTCTGCAATTCCGTATAGGTTCTCAATCTTCACCGAATCGTTAATTATGGCTTTTAGGTCATCCTTGACAGCTTGTAATAGCACCATCTCCTCGATGATGTGAGAAGAGCAATACGAAGAAGTGTACTCTTTACGTAGCCGCCACAGACGTAAGCACCCTTTCGTCTATCAGGCTTAAAGTGCATACCGCTCCCACAATCAGGACATTTATCGATATATGAGAACAAGCTCTCTTTGCCATTGCTCTTATGCTTGCCCTTCTTTTTCATCAGTTCTTGAACGACATTAAAGTCATCCTCTGATATAAGAGCAGGATGTGAGTTCTCAATGAAAACCTGTTCTTCTTCGTTGACCTTACGTCTTACCTTGTAAGTTTCAGAAGCGGCTAATATACGTGTTGTTTCCTCCCTGTGGAACACTTGTTTACCTGTATAAACTGGATTGGTCAAGATGCCTTTAATCGTATTTTGATGCCACTTCTGTCCTGCGTCTGCCGCCCCTGAATTTGCTCTAGGTGTCGGTATTCCCCTTCGCATAAGGAGGTTACTAATGCTGAACATTCCCCATCCCTCATGCAAGTAAAGTCTGAAATCTCCTTGACGATGGGGGCGGCTGTTTCATCAATCTCCACTTCTTAGTAACGAGATTTGTACGATAACCAAATGGAGGTACAGTTACAACTCGGTTTTCTTGAGTTGCGCTGGATTTTAGCCCTCACTTAATCCTATTGGACAATGCTAGATTCTTTCTCTGCTAGAACGGCTCTCAAATTGAAAGTTAGCCTGCTATTACTCGATTTGGTGTCGTATCCATCTTCGGGCAAGATAAGACGGATGTTATTTCTCTCAAGCTCAAGCGGTATTCATACTGTTAATACTATTTCTACCCAACCGTGAAACCGCTTTTGCGATGACGACATCGAACTTTTTCTTCTTAGCATCATCAAGCAATCGAAGATAGTTCTCTTGCAATTTCCGATAAAGTGTAATTGTTATCCATTTTGAATCACTCTTGTTCTTTTGTTTTGCCGCGAATACTTGTAAACGAGTAGAGGTTCCATTCTCCAAACTCCCCCGACCTTATAAACAAGGAGATCACCCTCGTATATTTTCCTGTAAATTGTTCGCGGCGAAAGGTTCAAATAATAAGCCGCTTCATCAATCGTCATCAGCCTGTCGCTTCGGATAATCATGCTATCACCACCTTAGATTTAGTCGATAACAGTATAAGAACAGAAGTGTCATGACTTAACGAAGAATGGGTAAAGATTTCAACCGCATATATCTGTAAATAACGCGAGAAAGCGAAAGTAACTATTAATGATGGTATCTAGTGAGTTTGAGTACATGGTGTTAAACGGGATTGTACCTCTGTCAATAGAGTAGACACAAAGAATCGAGAAAATTATGCGGCAGATCGGTACATACGTTCGCACTCATTGGGCGTAGAATACCCAATCGCGGAATGGATTCGTTTTCCATTGTAGAAGCAGGTAATATATTCAAAAATGCGTTTCTTGGCTTGCTTGCGTGTTTTGAACTTCTCCAAGTAGACAAGTTCTTTCTTAAGCACACTGTGGAACGATTCAATACACGCATTATCGTAGCAGTTCCCTTTGCGGCTCATACTGCCTTTCATCTTGTAGGTGCGCAGCCGCGCCTGGTAGTCATGAGAAGCGTACTGGCTGCCGCGATCCGAATGATGCAG
>NZ_JADQ01000045.1:0-42441 GCF_000518465.1 Paenibacillus sp. J14
CAAGGACTCCCAATATGAATGCCTATATCGAATCATTTCATAGCATATTGGAACGCGACTTGTTTAGCAGACGAGAATTTATGACGTTTGAAGAAGCGTTTATCGCACTTGATCAATATATGGACTTTTATAATTATCGAAGAATGCATGGTAGCCTGAAGCATATGGCTCCCATGAAGTTTTCGTTATGGGTCAAAATGCTAGAGGATACCTCAAAGTTCCATAAATCGATGTAAACACACAAGAAAATGAGCTAGACTGCGATAACACAAAACTTGTAGGTCAGGACTCCGGATTTAGGGGGCCTAGCCGCTTTTACATTTAAGTCGCCTGAAAACCCGCTTTTGAGGAAAATGAACTGCACTTTTGCATTTAGGTGAACGAAATAAGCGACTTAAGCAATGTGCAGCGTACTTCAAGTGTGACTGGCAGGCCCGCAGGCAAATCGATTACAATGATTACATCCAAATACGTCTTACGAAACGAGTCCGAAGAACTTGAATAGCACAATTAGATCTTACGATGGAGGTCTCCTTATGTGCGGCCGCTTTACGATTACACTTCCTCTGGACGAGCTGATTGTCCGGTATCTCATCATGGAAAATCGGCTGGCGAAATTCGCCCCAAACTATAATGTAGCCCCGATGCAGTTCATCCCCGCCATTATTGAAGGCAAGCAGGGCAACCGGCTGGGTGAGCTGCGCTGGGGCCTGGTGCCTTCCTGGGCGAAGGAGGACAAGATCGGTGCCAGCATGATCAACGCCCGCGCTGAGTCGCTTCCAGACAAACCGGCGTTTCGAAAGCTGCTGACGACCCGGCGCTGCCTCATCCCTGCCGACGGATTCTACGAATGGCAGCAGCGGGCCGGAGGCAAGCAGCCGTATCGGATCGTCATGAAAGACGGCAGCCCCTTCGCCTTCGCCGGTCTGTATGACATTTGGACCGATCCGCAAGGCAACAAGCTGGCGACCTGTACGATCATCACCACGGAGCCCAACTCGCTGATGGCCGAGATCCACAACCGGATGCCCGTGATCCTGCAACCTGCGCATGAAGCCGAGTGGCTGGCCCGGGACAACACGGATACGGGCTCGCTGCTAAAGCTGCTGCAACCTTACGATGCCGCGAAAATGCGGGCGTACCCGGTCTCGTCTGCCGTCGGGAACGTGCGCAACAATACAAAGGAACTGTTGGAGGAAGCGAAATAACTGGACTCCATCCAAACAAAAAAGGCTCCGCCTTTATGCACAAGCAAGGAATCACCCTGCTGCCATAAAGTCGAAGCCTTTCCTATTACGCCTCAATGCTCGCCCACAATCCTCCGCCCGGCAGCGGACAATGCCGTTCCTTGAGCCAGGCGATTACCGGAATGATACAACCGCAGACTGTGCAAGTCACCCCGTCCATCAGCTTCGGACACGCTTCGCATGCACGAAGTCTCTCCTGATACTGCTCCTCACTCACCCTGCGTTCGGGCGCAAACGCCGTCGTTTTCAGCAAACGTTGGATCTGCTCCTCCGTCACCCGGTAATCGTCCCGGCACGCTTTGCATGAGGTATCCGCCATGTAACGTTATCCCCTCGCAGCCAATTCCAGCGTCGTCACCGATTTCGCCGGCAAATCAACCGTCAGCTTACCGCCATCCAGTTTAAATGCTTCAAACGGCTGCGGCTTCACGACTTCCGGCTGCGCAAACGTATTATGGGCGTCAATCGAATCGCCGGTTAATGTGGTGCCAGTCACCGCCAAGCTGTTGCCGGCCAAGCCCCGGATGTCGATCGTTACCTGTGTATTCGCATGAGGCTGCAGGTTACAGAAGCTGAGATGGATTTTGCCTTCTGCATCCCGCGATGCGGTAGCTGTCACCGCCGGAATCTCGTTGTCTTCCAGCTTGTAGCTGCCTGTTTCCAGCGACAGATCCAGCAGCTCAGCGTCCTGGTGAACCTTATACATATCGAACACATGGTACGTTGGCGTCAAGATCATTTTCTCGCCTTCCGTGAGGATGACGGCCTGAAGCACGTTGACGGTTTGAGCGATGTTCGCCATCCGTACGCGCTCGTTATGTTTGTGGAAGATGTTCAGTGTAAGTCCGGCGACAAGCGCATCGCGCATCGTATTTTGCTGATACAAAAATCCAGGATTGGTCCCCGGCTCCACGTTGTACCAGGTTCCCCATTCATCCACAATCAAACCGACTCGGCCCTCCGGATCGTATTTATCCATGATCGTGCGGTGGCGAGTGATGAGCTCATCCATGCGAAGGGCTTTTCGCAACGTGGCAAACCAGGCAGACTCGTCGAACCCGGTCGCCGCCCCTTTATCCTGCCAATTATCGTTGGGCAGCGTATAGTAGTGCAGCGTGATGGAGTCCATAAAGCGTCCGGCTTCCCGCATCAACACATCCATCCAATTATAGTCGTCCGAATTTGGACCACAGGCGATCCGGTGAATTCGATTATCCCCATAGTTACGGACGTACGTCTGATACCGGCGATACTCGTCAGCATAATATTCCGGGCGCATGTTGCCGCCGCAGCCCCAGTTCTCATTGCCAACACCGAAGTAGGTCACCTTCCAAGGCTCCTTGCGTCCGTTTTGCGCCCGCAGCTCAGCCATCGGCGATACGCCGTCAAAAGTCAGATATTCCACCCACTCCGACATTTCCTGAACGGTTCCGCTGCCCAGGTTGCCGTTAATGTAAGGCTCGCAGCCCAGCTGCCGGCAAAGCTCCATAAACTCGTGGGTCCCGAAATGGTTATTTTCCACCACGCCGCCCCAATGGGTATTGACCATCCGCTTACGGGCTTCCTTCGGCCCGATGCCGTCTTTCCAATGATATTCATCGGCAAAACAGCCGCCCGGCCAGCGCAGCACCGGAATTCGAATTTGTTTAAGCGCTTTCACAACATCGTTGCGAATGCCATTGGTATTTGGAATCGGGGAATCCTCTCCAACCCAAAATCCCTCGTAAATACAGCGACCTAAATGCTCAGAGAAATGACCGTAAATATTGCGATTAATCGTTCCTTTGCCGGAATCGGCATTTAACACTCCATGCAGTGGCATCTGTCATTTCACTCCTTAGTTAATATAAATATTAATTAAATAACTACTCACTTAATATTATAGGCAAACGACCATAACCCCGTCAATTATTCTACCAAATTTTACAACTACATGGAAGATGCTTGTCAAACAATACATTTCTCGTTAATATAATGATTAACTAAAATTCGGGTGAGGTGAAGGCATCTTGAAGCTTGATTTATCTGAACAATCGCTGCCCGTGTATGAGGCACTGGCAAGTCCAGTTCGTCTGCATATTCTGCGTCTGTTAGCCAACCGCCCGATGAACATTAAGGAGTTAGCCGCAGCCGTAGGGCTATCCAGCGCGATTATGACCATGCATGTGCGCAAGCTGTCAGAATGCGGTCTCGTCGCCACCCATATGGCGCCTGGCAAGAGCGGTTTGCAGAAGATTTGTTCACTCGCTGTCTCCGGCGCAGAAATTCAGTTTCCTGCCCAAACGGCAGTCGAGCGCAAAAGCCACCGGGTTGAAATCCCGGTTGGCCATTACTCCGATTTTCACATCGAGCCAACCTGCGGCATTGCAACAACTGACAAAATCATCGGCAGCTTTGACGATCCTAGGTATTTCTGGGACCCGGAGCGGATTCATGCTGCGATTCTCTGGTTTGGCACGGGGTATATCGAATACAAAACCCCTAATTACTTGCTGTCTTCCCAGAAGCCCGAGGAGCTGGTCTTTACGATGGAAATCGCGTCCGAAGCTCCCGGAACCAAGGACGATTATCCTTCGGATATTACGTTTACCTTGAATGGCAAGGTTTTGGGCATCTGGACGAGCCCTGGCGATTACGGAGAGCTGCCTGGAAAATATACCCCTGAGTGGTGGCCAAGACAGGCGAATCAATATGGCCTGCTGAAACGTCTACGAATTACGTTGGACGGGACGTATATGGACGGCTTGAAGATGTCCGACGTCACCCTTCACGACATTGACATTCGGCAGAAGCAATGGACGCTGCGTCTATCCGTGGAGCCGGACGCCCGTTATCCAGGCGGTTTGACGTTATTCGGCAAGGGCTTCGGGAACTATGGTGAGCATCCAAGCGCGGAAGTGTTTTATGTGGAATAACATCATATCCCATATATCCCCCTCATGGATGTTGATGCTCCGGCAGCTCGTTATCCACCCGCCGGAGCATCACCTTATTCGCCCTTCGCCTTATTGCCGAAATACGTAAGTTCGCCCTGCCTCCCCTGCAAATGTCACTGGTTCAAGACCAGGGGCAACCAAACGACATGTCCCTGTTACAGAACACGTGACCTGTGCTTCCGTCACTTTGCCCGCTGCCCAAGTGAAATCAACTGTAAATCCTCCCCGGGCCCGAAGTCCGCTTACCTTCCCCTCATTCCAAGCCTCAGGCAACGCAGGTAATAACTGAATGACTCCTTCATGACTTTGCAACAGCATCTCGGCAATCCCTGCGGTTCCACCGAAGTTCCCATCAATCTGAAACGGAGGATGATTGTCGAACAGATTAGGTAAAGTGGAGTGTTTAAGCAACTCTTTTACATTTTCAAAGGCCTTCGAGCCATCTCGCAGTCTGGCCCAGAAGTTAATGATCCACGCCCGACTCCAACCCGTGTGTCCTCCGCCATGAGCTAATCTGCGTTCCAGCGTTTTTCTTGCAGCTGCAGCAAGTTCCGGTGTCCGATCCACGCTAAAGCCTTCACCCGGATAAAGGGCGAATAGATGGGAAATATGACGATGCCCTGGCTCCAGTTCCTCGTAATCCTCCATCCACTCTTGAATTTGTCCATATTTGCCAATTTGCGGCTCAGGCAGCCGCTTCAGTGTAGTAACAAGTTCCTCGCGAAACGCCTCGTCCCGTCCAAGGATTTCCGAACTGCGGATGCAAGCTTCAAACAGCGCTTCAATAATCTGAAAGTCCATTGAAGCCCCGGAGCAGAGCACGCCCGTTTCCCCGTTCGGCAGCTTATAGCTGTTCTCCGGCGAGACCGAAGGACAGGTGATCAGGCGCCCTTCTTCGTCCTCGATCAAATAATCGAGCAGAAACAGTGCCGCTTCCTTCATCGTCTCATAGGAACGCTCCAGAAAGGAGGCATCTTGGCTGAACCGGTAATGCTCCCATAAATGCAGGCACAACCATGCGGCGCCCATTGGCCAGAAAGAAGCTGGAAGGTACGTGTCCTGCGGAGCGGTGTCAGCCCAAATATCTGTATTGTGATGCGCCGTGAATCCGCGACAGCCATACATCGTGCGGGCTGTCACCCGTCCGGGCTCTCTCATCCGTTCAATCAAATCGAACAGCGGTTCATGACATTCAGCCAAGTTGCAATTTTCAGCCAGCCAGTAGTTCATTTGGGCGTTGATATTAATCGTGAACTTGCTGTCCCAAGGCGGGGTGAAGCTGTCGTTCCAGATGCCCTGAAGGTTAGCTGGCAATGATCCGGGCCGACTGGAGGAGATCAGCAGATAACGTCCAAATTGGAAATAGGTAGCGATCAGTCCATGGTCCTCTCCCCCCTTCCGGAGACGGTCCAGCCTCTCATCGGTAGGCAGTGCTTGAAGTTCCGGGCTCTCCGGAAGCTCCAGATTTACTCGCCCATACAGTTCCTGATAATTTGCGATATGCCGGACTCGCAACTCCGGATAAGTGAACCGACTCAGTTCAGTCAACTGTTGTTTGCAGGAAAGCTCCGGATCGGGCTGGCGGAACGTTGTACCCGCCGCGAGCAGCAGAGTGATCGCGTCGGCCCCTTCCACTAACAAATATTCTCCCAAAGTCCGGCAAGTCCCACCTTCGGGAAGCGCCTTCAATACAGCGCAAAAAGAGCTGCCTCCTTTACCACCGCACTCCCCTCGCATCACTAACCCGTTTTTCTCCCATTTGGCTGTCTGCTCCAAATATCGCCATTCCCGGCGATTAAATCGGGCTTTGAGTGATACAGCCGCCTCCTTGTCCGCGGACACCCGAATGATGATCGCCTGATCCGGATAACTGGCAAACATCTCACGGGTATATCGCACCCCGCCAATTCGATAGCTGACCCGGGCTACCCCGTGCTCCAAATCCAGCTCCCGTACATAGTCCTCGGCATGCTCCCCATGATGACCGAAAGAAAGGAGTAAATCCCCAAGCGGCAAATAGTGTCGCTGCGCTTCCGGCGTTCCGGCCATCGTCATCGCCGCCAGTTCTTCAGCCTTCTGAAGTTGCCCTTCCAGAATCAACCTGCGAACTTCAGGCAAATGAGGCAAAGCATCCTCATTATTTCGATTGCGAGGCCCACCGTACCATACGGAATCCTCGTTAAGCTGCAGCTTCTCCTCCGCTATACCTCCAAAAATCATTGCACCTAGTCTGCCGTTGCCGATAGGTAAAGCCTCGTTCCATTCTGAGGCGGGCTTACCGTACCACAATCGGTGCTTCTGTTCCGTACTAGCCATGCTCGTCATGCTCTTCCTCCTGTCCGCAGAATGTGCGAAAGTGCTTCATTCGGTTATTCCAGCTCCACCAGTGCTTTAATCACCCCGGATTCAGGCTGGAGCCATTTCTCGAAATGATCGATCATCTCTTCAAATGCACAACGGTGGGTGATATAAGAGCCGATGTCAATGCTGCCTTCTGACACCGCCGCAAGCACGCGCACAAAGTCCTCTCTCGTCGCGTTTCGACTGCCCTGTACGGTCATTTCGCGCGCGTGAAAATCGGAATCGTTGAAGGTGATCGTGTTTTTTACCAATCCGACAAATGTTAAGGTTCCACCATGGCCGACAAGTCCAAAGGCGTTTTCCATGGACGCAGCATTCCCGGTGGCATCGATCACAAAGGCTGGAAAATTGCCATCCGTATGGTTAGCTAACCATTCCTTTGGTGCCTGCAGCGCATTTACGGTATGTTCAGCTTTTGCCCACACCTTGCAAAACTCAAGACGTTCTTCGATCACATCCATCGCAATCACCTTCGCACCGGCATAACCAGCCATGGCCATAACGCCTAACCCGATCGGACCAGCACCGATGACCAGCACTTCATCGCCTGCCTTTAGTCCTGAACGTCTGACGGCGTGAGCGCCAATCGCAAGCGGTTCCAGCATCGCGGACTGATCCAACGTTAGTCCTTCCGTTCGAATCAGATGTGATATCGGGACTGCCACTCTTTCCCGCATTCCGCCGTCAATATGAACGCCAAGCACCTTCATTTGTTGGCAGCAGTTCGTTTTGCCGCTGCAACAGGCACGACATTGGCCGCAATGAAGGTACGGAATTACACTTACCTGATCTCCGGCTCGAAACCCTTCCCGATTCTCCCCAATGTGCTCAATCGTTCCTGACAACTCATGCCCTAATATCCGCGGATACGTAAAATAAGGCTGGTTCCCCCGGTACGCATGCAGATCGGTTCCGCAAATCCCCACTCTACGGATCTTCACAATCGCCTCCCCATCCCCGATTTGCGGCTCCGGCAGGTCTTCTCGAAAAAAGAACCGTCCGATATCTTCGCAGATGATCCCCTTCATGAAGTTCGCCCCCCGTTCTGATGTGCAGGCGCTCCGCCCCATTCCGGGCTCCCGCTTGGCCAAGTTTTACCGTCAATTGGCTTCAGGATCTCCAGAACCTCCTTCAGCAAGGATTCATCCAGGGGTTCTTCCGTCCACATAATGTTGTTGCGAATATTTTCCGGATTTGCCGTACTAACCAGCGTCGTCGTGATGCGTTCATTTGCCGTCGAATACTGAATGGCCAGCTTGGCGATATCCGTACCTTGGCTTCGGCACAACTCAGCAGCACGTCGGCATACCGCTTTGATCTCCTCACTCGCAGGATGCCATTCCGGCACATCCCGATTGCTCAGCAATCCCATAGATAACGGTGAAGCATTGATCAAACCAACGTCTTGCTGTTCCAGCAGCGGAAGCAGTTCTAGCAGCGTAGAGTCGTTCAAGGAATAATGACAGTACGATAAAATCACGTCCAGCGTCGTATGGGACAACACCATATTAAATATATTCAACGGCAGCCCTGATACGCCAAAGAAGCGAATTTTCCCGGATTGCTTCAGCTGTTCGAGTGCGGGAATCCCTTCCTCCAGCACTTGCTTTACCGAACCAAATTCGATGTCATGCAGCAACAGGATGTCGAGATAGTCCGTCCCAAGGCGCCGCATGCTTTCCTCCGCACTTTGAATCACCCGATTCGCCGAAAAATCAAACTCGTCTTGTCCATAACGCCCTGCTTTGGTGGACAACACATAACGGTCCCGAGGAACCGATCTCAGCGCTTCCCCCAGCACCGTTTCCGCTTGAGTCAAGCCGTAATAGGGAGAAACGTCAATCAAGTTGATTCCCATATCGATGGCGGTATGAACTGTGCGGATCCCCTCCTCCTTCTGAATGTCTCGAAATACTCCCCCAAGCGAAGAAGCTCCAAAACTTAACGCCGATACGTCCAACCCCGTCTTTCCCAACTTCCGGTATTGCATCGCGTCACCCTCCCATGGATAACAACTTGTAAAATTTCGCAGCGTTGCCGCCAAAGACCGCTTCAGTCTCTTCCGGTGTCAGCCGATCCCGCACGGTATACCGGAACAAGTCCACCACCTCATCATAGGTCGCTGCCAGGAGACAGACCGGCCAATCGCTGCCGAACATGATACGTTCTGGGCCGAATAAATCGAGAACTTCATTGACATATGCGGTAAAATCTTCTTTCTTCCAGAATTCTCGGTTCGCCTCCGTCACCATACCAGAGAGCTTGCAGTAGATGCTTGTATGCTTCGCAATTTCAGCCATTTGGCTTCTCCACGGCTCGATTTCCCCTGAAGCGATGAGCGGCTTCGCCATATGATCCACAACTCCTCGAAGATGCGGAACCCGCTCCAGCAATTGAACAAGCTGCGGCAATTGGTGAGAAAGGACTAGCAAATCAATCGGTACATCCCGATCCGCAAAATAAGAGAGCGCTTCAATATAAGCGGGTGATAATATGATGTTCGGGTCCTCCATGTCCTGTATCATCACGCGAAATCCTATAAATTTAGGATGTTGAGCAAAGCGCTCATATTGCTCCCTGTAAGACGGCGCCTCAAGATCCAGCCAGCCTACGACGCCAGCAATAAAATCAGCGGTTTCACTTAATTGAAGAATAAATTCAGTTTCCTCCACAGTCGGGGCCGCCTGGACCAAAATAGTCTTATCGATTTGATGCTTATGCAAAGACGGTTCAAGATCGGTGGGCAAAAAATCACGGTAAAGGATCGGCAGTTCTGGTGTGATCCAGCCATAATCGCCGCGATCGATCTTCCAGAAATGCTGGTGCGCATCAATACGCATTTCATCACCTCATTCCTTTCATTCCACGTCGGATTACATTTCTGTAAGAAGCAAACAGACGGCAGAAAAGGGTTGACTTAATCGACAAATGAGCTCGCTGCCCTCCACGTTGACATCTGCGTTTCCATCCGAAAAGACCTGCTTGATTTGGTAGTGCCCAGCTCCAGGAAGCGGAAGTCTGATCCATTCCGGGTTGTCACCTCCAAAGGTATGAATGACCGCCATCAATTGAGATCCGTCTGCAGAGGTGCGTGTGATCCCTTGCCATCCTCGAGGATGGCGATAGCTGGGCACCCGAGGTCCGAAACGATTCGTCGTCCCTTCCTTAATGATTGGAGATACGAGCTTATAGAAGGAAATCGCCTCATCTACCTTACTCCACTGTTCCGGATTCAACTCATGAATGTCGCCGGATAAGCACATTCTGCCAAGCATTGTACTGGCGAGCGAGTATACCAATCGCTGCAAACTGTCATTTTTCCTGAGCACAGCCCAGATCTGACTTTGTCTCGGTAAAATCACTCTATGCATATTTGCCGCAATGATCGGGATTTCCTCACATTCGTGTGCGTCCGAGAAGGACGACATGCTCGTTAATCCAACCATGGTAGGCTCCAGACGGTGTCCACCAGAGGCACAATTTTCAATGACAAGATCCGGCACTTCCTGTTTGATTAACCGGAAGAAGTCCTGGACTGCCAGCATCTGCTGACGCAATCCTTCGCCAAGCGATTCTGCACCGTCACAGCCAATCCCCAGGCTATCGTTATAGTCGATTTTCAGATATCCGAAGCCATAATGTTTGATGAGACCAATCACTTTCTCTTTCAAATAGGTAAAGACAAAGGGAGCTCGGAAGTCCCAGAACCGCCGCCCCCCCGTCGTAATCGGCAATCCATCACGTTTAAGAAGATGATCCACCCAATGGAATGCCGTGGATTCCGCACCACATACCTCGATCTCGAACCAGATCCCGGGAATCATCCCGCATTTTCGAATATGTTCGACAGTGGGCTTGAATCCTTCGGGAAATGCGATGGGGCTGATATCCCAATCCCCCATACTGTTGTACCAGTTCGTTCCTTCTTTCTTATACCAGCCGCTGTCGATCACAAGATAACGAATCCCTTTATCTTTGAGTTGTTCGGCTATTTGATGAAGATTTTCGGCTGTCGGGGAGCCCCAGGTTGTGCAATACTCGTTAAAGATAATCGGTAAATCTTCTTCCACAGCCGGACCATGGAGTAGTGAACGGGCTTGAATCCCGGTTAATCGCGCGGCAGCACGGTCCACACCGCCTGCTACGGTTGTAAGATAAGCACTGGGGGTTTGAAACGTCTCACCTGGTTCAAGCGTCTTGGTCCAATGGCCAAATTCTCTGTCCGCCAATCCACCCGACATTGATAAAGCCTGGTCTGTTCTTCCGACTTCGATCTGCCAAGAGGCAGGATGAGCGATTTGAACGCCCCAGGTTACGCCGGAACCGGTATCTTCCATAAATGCAACCGGGAAATATCCACGTACTGGCATGGAACCTACTTGGCCGAATCGCAGGCATCTTGTTCCAAACGGTGCCCAAGCCGGTTCAAGATTCAAATCTTCAATGGCGCTGGACACGAGACGTCCTTCCGCAGACCATGAGCTTAATAAACGATGAAGAAAGAGAGTTTCAGGAGCATCATCTTCTGCAAACGGAGTGAGTCCTGTTATCGAGAAGGAGGAGAGCATTTCTAAGGTCACGGGCACCTCGCTGTCGTTCCGGATGACCGTGTAAGATTCCAACGCGTGATATCCCTCATAATGGAGTAAATGATGTTCGATTCTGCATGAATTGGAGCTGCGCCATTCAGTAACGACGGTTGTGCCGTCGTCGCGCCCAATTTCACGGATCTCTCCAAACTTCAGCCCGTCGATCGTCCCGCTGCCTCGCATGGAATGACCATGAGCAAAAGCACCAGGATACGCATCTCCGATAAATTTGAGTTGCACTAATGAATCGATCTTAAATTTCTTAGGGCATACCTGCGATACTGTAGTTTGCGGTAATAACATTAACCCCACTTGCTCCGTATGTTCATCTTTCACATAGCGCGCAATCATATCTCCAAATGTATGATCTTTCCAAATCACGATTCCATCCCCCCTTCAATAGCACTCAAGTTCTCGCTATTTCGATAGGCGCCCGGCGTCGTACCTGTATATTTCTTGAACACCTTCGTAAAGTAATGCTTGTTATCATATCCGACCTGTTGCCCAATGGCACAAACCGGAAGGTCACGCTGTGCTAAGAGCAGCTTCTGAGCCTCTTTAATCCGGAGCATATTCAGATAATTCACGAAGGTGTGGCCGGTTTCTTTTTTGAACAAACTGCTGATATAGTTCGGGTGAAGATTCATCATATCCGCTAGATGGTCAAGTGAAAGATCCTTCCTGAAGTGCGTTTTCATGTACGTCAGAATACGTTGGGCATGGCAAGTGTATTCCGCATCAAAATCACTTGGCAGTTCTCCCTGGACACGCTCCAGTAATGAAGCGATTTCAATTTTGTCAATCGGTTTAAGCAGGTAATCTACCACTCCGGCACGCAGCGCTTTACGTACGTATTCAAATTCATCGTAGCCTGTTAGAATAATAAAACGATCGCACCATCCGCTCTGTTTGGCTTCCTCAATAAGCTGAAATCCATTTTTCTCAGGCATGTTAAGATCGGTTATCGTAACATCCGGCACAAAGTCCTTCATTAACGCAAGCGCTTCATACGCATTTAGCGCTTCTCGCACTTCAGTCCCTGAAGGCGCAGCTTCCCGGATGATCTTGACTAGTCCGTTTAGAATCAATGGTTCATCATCAACCGTCAATATTCTCATCGTTAGCCTCCATCCTTTTCGTGATGAAGATCCAGAGACTCGTCCCTTTTCCCGGTTCACTCGAGATCTCGATCCTTGAATCACCGCCAAAGAAAGACTTGATTCTCTCATTCACGTTCATAAGCCCCACGCCTCCTTCGGACTGAGCTTCTGTTGCCACGTGATGACCTGATAGCCGAGACTGTATGACAGCTAACTTCTCCGCAGAAATTCCATTCCCGTTATCCTGAACAACGATCCGTATCTCCCGTTCGTCCTCGCTGGCATGAAGACGGATGTGTACTGGGCGTATAATAGCGGAAGCCCCATGGATAACGCTATTCTCGATCAACGGCTGTAAAATAAACCGGGGGCAAGCGATGGAGTCCGCGTTGACAGCGACATCAATCTCGTAAGTTAGCCTGCTTTGCAATCGCATTTGATGAATGTTGAGATAGAAGGTGACCATTTCGATTTCCTTCTCGAGAACGGTTACATCTTGCTCGGACGTTAGACTATAACGCATCAACCGCCCGAACCAAAAGGAAATATCGGCTACTTCCTTGTCATTGTTGGACTCAGCAATCATTCGAATCGTTTCCAGCGTATTGTAGAGAAAATGCGGTTTAATTTGAGCTTGCAGCACTTTGTAAGCGGCTTCTTTATTTCGTAGCTCAGCACGATGAACATTGTTAATCAGTTCATCCATCCGCTGGAGCATCGTATTGTACGTTTCCGTCAAGAATCCAATCTCATCATTGGAGATAAGCCGATCATGCTTGATCATACGCTGCTTCAGATTTTCATCATCTAAGTTGCGCATATGTCGAGCCAATCTTAAAATGCGCTTGGTAATGTTGGTAGCCAGCATATAATAAGTCACTGACAACACAAGCAGCAGCAGTACAATGATCATCACCATGACTTGCTCTCTCTGCTTGATGGATTGAAATACGTTGTGAACTTCCCCAATGACAAACAGGCGAACCCCAAGCTCATCTATTTCAAGTTGGTTGATAATCGTCTTCCGATCAATCGAGAACGGACTCTCCTCTGCTTGTAATTGCCGCAGTGTCTTCTCGTTGAAATTGATTCCGCCTATGTTCGCAATCCGCGGTTCGCCTTCCTTGGGGAGGAGTACGGCTGCCCAGTTCCCTTCAACACCTGCCCCTTTATAAAAATCAGCAATGAGGCGGCTGCTGACCCGCATCTCCAGAAGTCCGATCCTCTCCGTGTATTGAGTATTGTATAAATATTGATAATAGATCAACTCCGACGTATTCGAATCAGCAAAGACCCATATCCCGCTCCCCGCCTTCAAATCGCGGACAATCTCCTCCCTCTGCGGGTCGAGTTGGGATCGGTCCAAAAAATGATCCGGAATGGGGAACACATCGTCCTTCATATTGTAGATCTCAATCGATTTGATTTCCGGATGGGCAAAAAACAACTGGGTATATAACGGACGGATATAACGAAGAAACACATAAACGTTTTCAGCATCTGTCTGGTATATCCCATCCAGGTAATCTGTGACATACGGGTTGTATTGGAGCATTCGTTGCACGGATTGAATACGGGTAAAATCCGTTTTGAGATTGGCATAAGCCTGCTCTAGTATTTTCTGTCGGCTTTCAACAAATTGCTTCGTCAAGTTGTTATAGATTTGAGAATAGTATAGGTAACCAAAGACAATGACCGGAATAAAGATCAGAATCACATAACCGAAGATCATCTTACGCATGATGCTCATGGCCCCATTCTCCCCTCACGCAATGAAACTGCACTGTAATGTTACCTTACCATGAGCATTTCATTTCAGGAAGAAGCCTGCAGCAGATAAAAGTGCGGTAGGGACGTAAAGTCCCTACCGAAAGCTCACTTTATTAGAACAAATCCTTTTTCTTCTGATAGATTTCATTCGCCCAATCAACCAGTTCCTGAAGTCCCATCGATTCAGCTGTTTTTATCATGTTCTGATAATTAGCCACGGCTTCCTCTTCGGAATTGGCGAGGTAAATCTTCACTTTTTCGTTCTTGATCATCTCGTCTATTTTGGTTTTCGTTGTCTTCTCCTTGGAATCCGGTTGCGTCTGGATCAATCCAATTTGAGGTTTGTAGATCGTAATCTCTTTTCGTTCCATTAAGGCTTGCGTCTTTTGGGTACCTGGAACATAGCTTTGCAATCCCTCCATAACGCCATCGTTGTACAAGTACCACCACTTGATACCATTGCTATTAATGAAATCTGCGTCCGATGGGTCATACTTCAAGTCCGGGTATCCTTCTTCATTCCAAGTCCAATGCTCACCTTCGATACCAAACATCGTTAATTTCTTGCCTTCGTCGCTGGCTAAATATTGAAGGAATTTAATCGATTTTTCTGGATCTTTGTTTTTCTTGGTAATAAAGGTACCCGCAAAGCCAAGTCCCGTACTGACGATTTTCGCATTTTCTGACAAAGCGCTAGGCAACATTTTGAACTTGTACGGTTTCCCATTATTTTGCGCTTTAATATTATCCGCGTCCGCTACACTAACGGTATGACTATGAGCAAATGCCTTTCCGTTTAGGGCGTATTCATCATCAAGCTGATCATTCGTATAGGTATAGTTTTCAGCGAGAATATACCCATTTCGATAAAGACTGTTCATAAATTTGAAGAATTCCAGCATCTCCGGTTGTCTGATGGCATAATCCACTTTGCCGTCACGTTCATACCATCCATCCAACAGCGCCTCGACGCCAAACTGTTGCAGGAAATATTGCTCGAGCCAGTCCTTATCCATAATGAGAGGAACCATGTCAGGGTACTTCTCTTTAACCATACCTAGTACTTTGACGAAATCATCCAACGAGTTAATCGGCGGATTGCCAAGCTCTTGCAGGATATCCTCGCGAACAGCAATACCAGGGTTTCCGTCGCTGCCGATGGCGTATTTGTTCTGTTCCATTTCTTCCTGTGTCGCAAAGGAGTTGCGCACAGTATAGAAATTGCCATCATCCATGGTATGGATGGCAATACGAGTTTTATCAATTTGGAAATCCGGCGCGTATTTCTCGATCAGCTCGTTCCACGGATAGGAGAGCTTCGAATCTGACATCCGGTCAATATTGGCATAAGTAAAGACAAGATCCGGGAGGTCGCCGGAAGAAATCATCAGCGGAAGTTGCTTATCGTCCGTAGCAACGGTTACTTTCAGTTTGACTCCTGTTTTTTCCGTGATTTTCTCAGCTATCGGTCCCTTCCATTCTTTGACTGGATACCATGATGCATCAATAAATAATGAAAGCTCTGTGACTTCATCAGACTTCGCAGATGACGATGTATTGGTAGAACCACCTTCTTGCTGACTGCTGCTATTCTCTTTACCACCACCGCATGCAGACAGCAAAGCGATGACCAACACAAAGGTCAGCGATAATAGTGTAAGTCTCTTGCCCCTGTTCTTTTTCATCTAAACACCCCTCCAAGCTTGTAGTTTATATTAAAGCCAAAGCTTTAATATCAATTGGATTAATCAACCCTTCACAGAACCAAGCATAATACCTTGAATAAAAAACTTTTGCAGGAATGGATAAACGCAAACAATAGGTGCGATAGAGATGACCATGGCGGCAACCTGTAGGGAGTAGCTCGTGACACCCGCCGACGCGCTGTTAGCCACGGCGATTGCGTCCATCGGCGCATTACTTCTGTTGATGACTTCCATCATGCGGAAGGCAAGGGTCCGTAACTCTTCCGATTGAACGAAGTACGCGGAGTCAAGCCAGGAATTCCATTGGCCCACCCCCATAAACAACGCCATGGTGGCGATCAGCGGCTTCGATACGGGAAGAACGATGCGATAATAGATCACGAATTCGTTCGCACCATCAATATGAGCCGATTCTTTGAGTTCTCCAGGAATTTCACGAAAAAACGAGATCGCGATGAGAAGAAAAAAGGTACTTAACATGGACGGAATAATGTACACGCCAAAGGAATTCAACAATCCAACCGAGCGAAGAACCACATAATAAGGAATAAGGCCGCCCGAGAAGTACATCGCGAAGATGATCACGGTGAAATAGAATTTATGGAGAAGCAAATCTCGATGAGAGAGACCATAAGCAACTAGACAAGTGAATAGAACGCCCAATATGGTGCCTGATAACGTTCTTGCAATCGTCACTAGAAAAGCCTGGTACCAATGAGGATCGCTCAAGAATTGGGAGTAGTTCTCCAAAGTGAACGTTCGAGGCCAAAGATACACCCCTCCCAGAAGCGAATCGGTCCCCTTGTTGAATGAGAGGATCAGAACGTAATAGAACGGATAAAGCATGCATAGCATGATGATGAATAAGATGAGGTTTACTACGGTATCCATTATCCGGTCTTTTTGTCGTTGACTTAGCGTCAATGTCTTCCTCTCCCTTCTAGAATAGACTTGATCCGGACGTTCGCTTCGCGATGAAGTTACTAGAGAAGATCAGAACGACCGAGATAACGGATTGAATCAAATCAATAGCTGCGGCGTAGGAAAACCGTCCATCTTTTAACCCGACTTTAAATGCGTAGGTTTGTACGATTTCGGATGTGGGATTGTTAATACTATTTCCGAACAGATAAGCTTGCTCGAAGTTGGATCCAACTAATCCCCCGCCTAGAATACTTCCGATGGTAAGAATGAGTACGACAACGATCGTTCCTTTCATCCCCGGGAAGGTAATATGGCGAATACGCGCCAGCCTTCCGGCGCCATCAATTTGCGCGGCTTCATACAAAGCGGGATTAATGCCTGCGATGGCTGCCAAGAAAATGATCGTCCACCACCCCATTTCTTTCCACACGGCCGTCGTCACCGCCAAGCCCCAGAAATAATTGGGATTGGTAAGTATATCTAATGGCTTGTCAATCAATCCGAGGGACAACAGCACCTTGTTGACCATTCCAACATCTGTAGATAACAAAGCAAAGGAAATTCCGACAACAACGACCCAAGAGATGAAGTGCGGCAAGTAACTAACGGTTTGGACAACCCGCTTAAATCCAAGATTTTTTGCTTCGTTTAACAAGATAGCCAAGAGGATCGGAGCCGGAAAGGCAAATATGACCTTCAAGAAACTCAAGACCAGCGTATTCCTTACAATGTTGCCAAACTGATAATCGTTGACGAATTCGCTAAAATGCTGAAGACCAATCCACTCACTTGTAAATATTCCTTTGATGCCTGTGGAGATCGAATAATTCTTGAATGCCATGATGATGCCAAACATCGGGGTATACGAGAAGATCAGCAAAAAAATCATGCCCAGCCCAACGAAAAGATGCAGGACCTTTTGCTTTTTAAACCGCTTCCAAAATTGTGATGCCTTCTTGTTTATTCCGGTCGGTCCTGCCAATTGTGTATCTACATCCATTTGTGTCCCTCCCTTGTTAATAGGTTACTCCCTGGCGAAGGGACAGAGTAAGCCAACATTTTTAAGAAAGCGTTGTCATTTTTTAATATCTACCTCTTATCCGATGATAAAAAATACTCCTTTCTGCTTGCAGAAAGGAGTATTTAGCTCATTACTCAAGGGTAAAGGAGGCGAAGCTTGCACTTCCTTCACCTTTATAGGTGAAATACAACGCCTGCACACCGTCAGGAATACGGATGTCAGCGGAGTACTCCGTCCAAATATTTGCAAATTGAATCGGAATTTCTCCGAGAACAGGGCCGTCCCAAGCCGTCTTGATTTCAAAGACCCCCCTGGAGTATCCCCGTACTTTGATTTTCACCTTCTTGATCCCTTGGCAATGAAAGTACTTGAAGCCAGCCGTGGCAGAATCCGTCATATTGGCGATATAACCGACCTCTTCATCCCCATCTTTCCCATCCTGAGTAATCTTGGGGAATCGGCTGTCCAACCATGCCCCCGAACCAAAACCGCCAGTATACAGCGATTCATCCTTACAGAACAGGTTGCATGCTAGATAAGCAGGGTATTCTCCTTGTCCGACCAACGGCCCTCCATTGGGGCCGCAGGATGTCATTTCCACCTGCGGGATTGTACCATCCTCCCGGAAGACAATCGGTTCGATACAGCCTTGTCGGCAGTACGCTGTACCATTGGTATGACGATGATAAAAGATGTACCACTGATCGCCAATTTTCTCGATGCTGCCGTGGTTATTTCCGCCGTAATACATCGGCTTCTCCGCCGGTTTGTAGGTATCGATATGCAGATCGTTATTGCTGATGATCACGCCTTGGTAGACAAAGCCGCTGGTCGGGGATTTGCTGGTTGCATAACACAACTCGTGCATAACGATTGAAGAGTACACAAAGTAATAAGTGTCTCCTCTTTTGCGGATCGAAGGTGCTTCAAAAAATTCATGACCTTCAAATCCGGTACCCTTGCTGTAAGGCTCGCTTGGCGCCACAAATACCGGCTCTTCCACAATCGTCAGCATGTCCGGCCCAAGTACCGTCGCCATGGCTCCATGTCTCGATCGATCACCAATAGCGCAGAAACCGGTGTACAGATAAGTCCGATCGCCTTCCGTCAACACACCTGGATCAAACTGTGGTTCATCGCCTTCTCTTTCCCCTAACCGTTGGCCGTCGGCATAATGGACATACCCGTAAAACTCATATTTTCCGGCAGGAGTGTCACAGACGGCAACGGAAACGACGGAAACCTTGTCGAGAACATAATAGAGATAATAACGCCCATCCGGTCCACGCGTGACGTCCGGCGCAAACAGGTTCATCCGCCCATCCGGATTTAAAGGGTCATCGGTTTTCTTGTAAATCACGCCTTCATAGCGCCAGTCGCTCAAGTCGTCCACGGGGGCGGACCAACATACATAATCGTTTAAACAAAACACATGGCCGTTAAAACGATCATGCGATCCATAAACGTAAACTCGGTCGCCAAAGACATACGGTTCTCCGTCCGGGATATACTCCCAGGATGGGAGGTAGGGGTTTAGTCCTTGTTTTTTCATAACACTTCATCTCTCCCTTGAACTTTGAATTCGGTCGCCTGAACGACGACTGGGGTTCCTTGATAAGAAACGACGATTTGACCCGCTCTCCCGGCAATTTCCACCATGAACTGTCTGTGCTCCGGCATCCCTGGAAAGCTGCCGATGCGTTGCCCTATCGTCAATCTGCGGTTCGTATCGTCCCAGCTCATCTCGATCATCGAATAAGCGCCATTCTCGTAATGATAGGTGTCCCCCTCATCTTCGTAGAGCGTAAAACTTCCATCTTGGCCGGGATATACTTTCAGCAGAAGCATCGCTTCCGGTTGTTCCCCCGTGTGTTGGACATCTGGCCCCATGGGAATGATGGATCCGGCGCGCACGAAGAGTGGAAGCGTATCCAAATCCGCTTTCGCATCGATCGTCTTCCCGCCCTCAAGATGTTCATCGGTCCAAAAATCATACCAACCTCCACTCGGCAGGTAGACTTGTCGCATCTTCCTCACATCGTGAAGCTTACGGGAATTGGGTCCATAATACATCGCGGTTGTCACAGGCGCAACAAGAAAGGCAGGTCCAAACAAGAACTGGTCATCGATATCATGTACTCTCGGATCTTCCCGATAATCAAAAGCGAGTACTCGATACATCGTATAGCACCGGTGTGCCACCGCCCCCGCAAGCGAGTAAATATAAGGCATCAGCCTATAACGAAGCTTCAAATATTTGACCAATGCTTCGTAGAAGAGATCCCCTGGTTCACCAAATCTCCAGATCTCTCTAGGCGTGTCCGTCCCATGGGAGCGGAAGATCGGGAGAAAGGCTCCAAATTGGAACCAGCGGACATACAGCTCGCGGTATCCCAAATCCGCAACTCCCTCGTTGTAATCGCCGTTCCAGAACCAGAGATTCTCTTGGTTCCGAACGAAAAATGCACCAATATCCATCGTCCAGTAGGGTGACCCGGTCACACAAAAGTTAAGTCCATCTGCAATCTGTTTCCTCAAGGTCTCCCAATTGGCGGATATATCTCCTGACCAAGTGATCGTGCCGTAGCGATGCTGGCCTGCATAGGCAGAGCGCGTTAAATTCACTACGCGTTTATGATCGGTTACAGAGCGTTGACCTTCATAAATTCCTTTGGAATGCAGCAATGAGTAAGCATTGATATATTCCGGATCAAGATAACGCTTCGCTTCAGCCGTATTGATCAGCATTCGCTGTTCAGGCTCCGGCTTGACCTGTCCTGTCCAATCCGCTTCAAACGGTTCAGTGCAGTCACACCACCATGCATCGACTCCATGGGAGAATAGCCCCGCATGAACCTGCTCCCAATATAATCGTCGGGCTCCATCTGTGAACGCATCATAAGTGGCCTGATTTCCCAGCAGATATCCATGCTCGCTCATCTCTCGATGGTTATCGCCCCCTTCTTTCATAATCGGCCAGATCGATACCATCAGCTTGACGTGTAACGCATGCAACTGCCGCATCATTTCCGAAGGGTCTGGAAAGCGCTGCGGATCCAATGTCTTTTGCCCCCATAGCTCTCCTGTCCAGGACTGCCAATCCAGGACGATCCCATCAATCGGCAGCTCTCTCTCTCGATATTCCCGTGCGATATCGATCAACTCTTCTTGGGATATGTAGCGCTCCTTCGATTGGATGTAACCGTATGCCCATTTGGGCAGCATAGGTGCGTCTCCTGTCAAATGACGAATCCCCTCGATGATTTGATCAAATTCCGGACCGTAGATAAAATAGAAATCCATTTCATCGTCCACATCAGTCCATATGTACGACCCAAAGGAATCGTCGTGAAAACTCATTAAAGAATAGCTGTCCATCAGGACACCATACCCTCGGGTAGAGATTAGGGCTGGAACAACCGCCTTCATATTTTGTTGGTACAAATATTGATGTTTGCCTCGAAGATTCATCATGCCCTCTTCATGTGAACCAAGTCCGTACAGCGCTTCGTCCTCCTGCCATTCGAACTCAAGTTTCGTATGGTAGGCGGTCCTGTCAAAAATTTGGTTGCTTCCCTCTGCACGTGCACGGAACCCGTCTGCCCCGCGATCCGTTGCAACTTCACCGGCTGAGACATCAAAAATCGTGCGGTAGACATCAGTACGTTCAAGCGTTTTTCCACCTCGGGGCGGCTCCTTCGTCAGCAGTCTGCCGCCGGCCTCCCAATAGCTAAATGCACAAGTTGTTTTGTTTACTCGGATCGTAAGCAGCTCTGTGGTGATTTCCAGATCGTCTGAGTGGTCTATGATCTTAAATTGCACATTGCTACTCTGCGAGCGCTCCACCGTCATGAAGCTCGGTTTCCTGCTAAAATCCGAATCCAAGGTATAACGAATTCGAGCAATTCTCGGTGTACAAAAGACGACTTGCATGATTCCATTAGTAGTGTCCAATCGAATTCCATTTGCTTCGGCCTGCCATCGAGTCAGCTTCAGAATCATCGCTACCTTTCCTTATAGATTTGCTTTAATATAATGATATTATTGATTTTCTTGGATCATCTAGCAGATAATCCGGTTTTTATATCACAATATTACGATCCTAAGGAGGGTATCCATGTACGAGCATCGTTACCGGGAAGATAAACTGCATGGGGTTCCCGAATTTCCAATGCACATTTACAGGGTAGAGCATCCCGCAGGAGCCCATTCCATTCTCCCCGTTCATTGGCATAATGAAATGGAAATCATCTATTTGGCTCAGGGTTCCGCCACGTTTCGCATCGAAAATCACGAGTTAGCCCTTTGTCAGGGGGAAGCGCTCATTGTTCATCCGGGCGAGCTGCATTCGGGAGTGAACGACCATGAGGCTGTATGCTATTATTCGATTGTTTTCAAATTGTCCTGGCTGTCCTCCTATCAAAACGATCGGATTCAGCAGCTATTTCTCAGGCCTATCCTTCAAGGAACCGAGAAATTCCCCCTCTTGTTGTCCTCTTCTAGAGGGACACCGTCTGAATTGTTGGAGTACATCCGGCAACTCATACTTCGCTTTGAGCATCCGCTGCCTGCCTACGAGTTGGCTGTGAAAGGCATTCTCCTGCTGCTGATTGCCGATCTTCGCCGGTACGGACTCATAGAGAAAAATGATGCTCTCGGATATCCCCATAGACGTAAAGACAACGAGCAAATTAAGAAAGTATTGACTTATATTGAAGAGCATTCCCACGAAAAACTCGACTTGGATCAGCTTGCGGCTGCCGTCTCCCTGAGCCGTTCTCACTTTTGCACCTTTTTTAAGACGCAAACGGGGATGAGACCGATGGAGTACGTCAATTTTATCCGTATCAATAAAGCTGCAGAATTGCTGCGCACAGGGAGATATAACGTGCTTGAGGCTGCCTTGGAGTCAGGATACCAGCATGTAAGTTACTTTTCGAAATGGTTCAAGTTATATATGAATATGACACCTTCTGAATACAAAGCTTCCTATGCATCCGGATTATAGTGTTCACTTATCACTAGTTCCCTGATCATGACAAAAGCTCTGATCCCATCCTTTGATCAGAGCTTAGCATCATTCTAGCTTCACTTGAACCCGATACTTCCCCTATTCCCAGTACGTCGGCCCGCCGCTCTTCAGCCGGGCGAGCCCTTCCACAAAGAAATAATCGCCGTAGATCAGCGGAACATCGATGTTCGTCCCTTGCGGGTAGTTGCTCGTCCCGTGCAGGATCAACCCTTCTTCCCCCGGGTCGTCCCATGCGCCGTAATTTTCGTACAGCGACTTCAGGATGCGTTCACCGGCTTCGCGATACTTCGCGGCAGCTGTTCCCTCACCGCCAAGCTTCTCTGCCAGCAGCAACAGCCCGCTAGCTGCGCAGGCACCGGCGGATGAATCCCGCAGCTCGCGCAGCTCTTCCGGCGCGCGGAAATCCCAAGCCGGCACCTGATCATCCGGCAGTTGATCAAGGAAGAAATCCGCGACCCGCTGCGCAGCGGACAGATACTCCGGCTTGCCGGTATGGTGGAAGCCCAGCGTCAAACCGTAAATCGCCCAGGCAGCCCCGCGCGACCAGGCCGACTCCGGAGCGTAACCTTGACCGCCTTGCGGGCCAACCCGCTCGCCCGTGACCGGATCAAAGACCACGATATGATAGACCGAGCCGTCATGGCGGACAAAATGATGGAGCACGGTGTCCAAATGCGCTTCGGCAACATGCGCGAACCGGGGATCGCCGCTCTCCCGGGATGCCCAGAACAAGAGCGGCAGGTTCATGCAACAATCGATGATTGCCCAGCCTTCGTTCCGCTCCCCTTCCGTCCACGGATTCCAGGCTCGAATGTAACGCCCCTTCAGGTTAAAGCGCGCCGCCAAATAGTTCGCCGCCTTCAGTGCCCGCAGCCGTGAGGTTTCATTCCCCGTCAGCTTATAGGAAGCGATGCTGGTCAGCGTCCACATGAATCCCAAATCGTGATCCAGCCGCACGTAACCGTCCAGCACCTCATCCAGCTTGGCTTCGCATGCTTGTGCCAGCGCTTTCAATTCCTCCCGGCCGCTTCCTTCATACAGCAGCCACAGCAGCCCCGGCCAGAACCCCGCCGTCCACCAGGCCGGCTCAGCCAGATCGTAGACCCCGCCCTTGCTGGCGTGGGGAAATCCCGAGCCAATTCTCGCCGTGTTTCGCAACGTTTTGTCCAACGACTTCGTCCAGGCCGCTTCCACCCATGCCCTTTCGTTTCCGATATGCATATGATCTCGTCCTCCATTTTCCTTATTGCCGCGCGAATTTAAAAAGAAAATCAACGCCAATTCCCACATCCGGTTGCTTCACCCGAAAATCTAATGCGTACCATACCGCATCCTTCCCGTGATGATCCCGGTAGGTCCGTTCCTCCATCTCCGCCTCCAGTTGATCTGGGTCATAGTACAGTTCCAGCACAAACTGGCCGCGGTGAAGGCGAAGCTGCCCCGGGCGGGTCATCTCCGGCTGAATTGGGCTCACGAACCGCTCAACCAGGCTTTCCGGCACTTCTGCAAAGCAAAAGTCGTCTCGAAGCATCAAGCTGGGCAGCTCCGTCTTGTTCCAAATCCAACTTCGGCTAAAAGACTGCAGATTATCATCCTCATAGGCGCTGGACAACTCCAAGGCGAACTCGCACGCCTCCGCAGTCATGTCGCAGCGAAGCTTCGACGCTGCCCTTTCCTGTCCCTCCCGCTGCAAGCAGCCGTTGATGATCGGCACGGAATGCCCTTGTGAGCCGTTACAGTCATAACGATACCTGCCCTCGCCAAAGTAATCCCGCGTATACTCCCCGCACCCGAGATCGGACAGGAAAAACGCGCCTCCGCCCGCCAGCATGAAATGGCCCAGGTCGTTGTGGTTATGCGATTCGCCGTTGTGCCCGCCTTTTGCGGCAAAACCAAACGTATCCCCCGCGGCAGTAATTCGCGAGATCAGCCAGCCGGCGTCTTCAAACCAAAAGTCGCCGTCTCTCCACTCCGCCGGGCCTGCCGCAGTGCGGTCCCGCCAGATCAAGTTGCGAAGCGCCGGCGCCCAGCGGCTGCAGTGATCCTCGCGGTAATCCGCATAGAGCAAGGCAGGCGGAGCCTCCACTTCCGCATACCGCTCCGCAAGGTAATGCGACAGCCCGGGCTGGACGCTCCCGTACGGCAGCGCGTCGGAGAAGTTGGCGACTAGCCGGCCGCCCAGAAAACATTTTTGCTGGAACTCGGCAATTCGCCGCACCTTGTCCTCGCTGAACCAATCCCGCTGCCCCCGGCTTCGCTTTAACAGCAGGTCAGCATAATACACAAAGTAGCCAAACCCGTAGTTCCAGTAGCCCAGCCCTTCCGGACAACCGCCATCCTCGCCGAATCCCCGCAGATAGAAGCCCATACTGCGCTCGGTTTTCTCTAAGATCCGAGCCAGCCGGGCGTAATCGCGCGGTTCGGTCATCAGCAGCAGCGCAGCCGAACCAATCGAGCCGGCGCAAACCGCCGACCAGTTGTTCGTCAGCTCCTCCCAGTGGTAAGGGCCTTTCTCCAGAAAAGGCTGGAACAGTCGTTCATCCACCAGTTCGGCGATCCGTACCCGCAGCAGCTCCGGCAGACGAGAGCCCATCAGCAAAGATAACTCCGCCAACGCAAACCCCGTCTCCGCCGAGAACAGGTCGATGGTCTCGGAGACCGGACGCTTCGCATCCACATGTGCGGGCAAGCACCAAGTAAATTCGCTGCAGATCGCCCAGACGGCATCCCGCAGCGCCGCTTCGTAAACCGCCGACTCCGGTTCAAGCAGCGACAGAAAGGCGAAGGTGTTCAGCCGCCGTCGCTTCTCAAAATACACCCGTTCATACTCCAGCCGCGAGCCCTGAACGGCAAATAATGAAAACAGCGAATAAGTCAGCTCTTCCGCCGGGAACTTTAGCAGCCGTTCCCCTTCACTGCGGATCACTTCAAGCTCGACCTGAGCCTCCGACGCTTCACGCAACGATGTCCAAAACGCCAGCCCGCCGCCGGGCGGATAATAATCCTCTGCCTTCAAAGGGATAAGACTTTCGGCCAGCTGCTCCCAGCCCTCGCGAACGGTCATCCGTTTTCCTCCTTCCACCGCAGCCCAAAACGGCGGCGTTGACTAAGCTAAACCAATCCGGATGTCATTGCCGGAGCAGGTTGTGATCACAATCGCCCGCTCCCCAATCGTAAGGTTTAACGCTTCAGGCGCCACCGGCTGCCATTTGGCTCCCGGCGACGGATCGCCGTAAACCGCAGAGGCAAGCAGATGAACCCCCGGCTCCAGGGAAGCAAGGAGCGTGGGAAGAACAGTGCGAGGGTATAGAACGTTCGTATTGGCGTTCGGGCGAATCAGCTCGGCTGATTCGAAGCCAAGCAGACTTTGCACCCCGCTGGCTCCAACGGGACTGGCGGCTCCGGCTGCGATCCGACCAGCTTCCAGCCCCCCTGTCCGTTCTCCCTCTATCCACTCCGCGAGCTCCGTCTCCACCCCCAGCGCGAATCCTCCTTCCGCGATATCCAGCGCTCGCTTCGTCTCGATGCGATGAATCCGCACATGCCAGGGGAGTCCGGCAACGATCCAGGTGTGCACCTCCACGTTCGACCAAGGCTTCCATACCGCATACAGCACGTTATCCTGAATCGATGTCTTCTGATTGCGGCGTCTTACCCGGTACAGGTTCTCCCCGCGTTCGCTGAGTGCCAGCATGGAATCAAACGCACCTTGGGACAATCCCCACTCCGCGCGCGGTACGCTGAACCCAAACCCGGTGGAATACACGAACTTCTCGTATTTTGCCGAGGTATGAGTATGCTCGTTCGTGCCGCGATGACCGGTGTTGAAGGCTACTACGTGGCCGGACGCAGGATCACGGGCCAGCACGAGATGTGCCGGGCGCTGGACCTTCAGCGCCGGCAGCTCCGGCAGCGGCAGCTCCTCCGCCGTCCAGAACGGATGGTCCTCCGGCAAGGCCAGCGGCAGGAACGCTTTCAGCGACCAGTACGGCGAACCAGGCGAATTGTAGTTCTCCGCCATCACCAGGTTCGGATAGGCATAGCCCACGGTGAGCAGCCCATCGGAACTGCGCATGGGCTGACTTAACCACCAGCGCAGATTGCGCAGCACCAGACCTTTGATTACCCCCATCGGCAGCACGTCTACACCCGCATAGGCCAGTGCGCTCCAAAAGGCGGATTGGGCGAAGCGGTAGGTTAAGCTGCGTCCGTACGGCAGCGCGGCACCGTCCGGGGCGAACCAAGCGAGAAACTCGCCTGCGAACATCGCGGCCCGCTCTTTATACACTTGCGCACGCCGCGGATCTTCCTGTTCCATGATCCGTGCGTAAAGCAGCCCGTAATAGTGAAATGCAAACGGGACGTAATAATCGCTGTGTCCCCCAACGCCGTCGCTGTACCAGCCATCTTCCAGATAGAATACGTCCAGCCGGTTTAGATTTCGCTCCAGCTGCTCCGCATCGTAAGGCAAGCCAACTTTACGGAAGCCCACATTCACCAGCACGTTAAAGAACAACCAATTGCAATCGTGACAGGGGTGCTGATTTATCTGATTCAGCCAGCGGTACAGCCGATCACGTTCCTCCGGGTGAAGCGGTTCCCAAATGTGTTCCGGGATCAATGCCAGCGCGTAGCCAAAAACCGCCATCTCCACGAGCCGTTGATCATAATCGCCGACCTCGCCCCAATACTCCGGATGCTCCGGGTTCGTGCCGCAGCGGATGCCGTCCAGAACAACGTCCCATAACTCACTGCTGCCGCCGCCCGCAAGCAACGGTACTAATCCCCACAGCACCCGAGAGAACCCTTCCATCTCCGCCACAGCCGCCGGGTAGGATACCCCGCTCTTGCCAAGCCCAAGCCGGGCGCCGCCTTTACTATAGAACGGCCGTAGGGGATGCACCAGTTCTTCCAACACGTTCACCATGTCGCTGCGCGTTTGGAGCGGGGCATTAACGGTCAAACTATTCATTACTTCAGCTCCTTTCTTCCGAGACTACCATTGATTACCCTTTGATTCCGGACGAGGCCACACCTTGGACAAAATATTTTTGCAGCGCGAGGAAGACGATCAGCACCGGAATGATCGAAATGACGCTGGCGGCCATAATTAACCCATATTCAGCGGAATATTGCGTAATGAACATTCGCAGCCCGATTTGGATCGTTTTGAGCTCCGTCTTGGTCAAGTAAATCATCGGCCCGAGGAAATCGTTCCATGTATTCACGAACGTGAAGATCGTCAACGTGGACAGCGCCGGCTTCGAAAGCGGAAGCATGATTTTCGCCCAGATCCCGTATTCGTTTAGTCCGTCAATCCGTGCTGCTTCGCAGAGCTCATCCGGAATGCCTTGATAGAACTGACGCATCAAGAACACGCCAAAGGCCGAGAACGCCTGCAGAAAAATAATCGCAAGATGGGTGTTGTTTAGCCCCATGGAACGCATCATGATAAACTGCGGAACCATATACGCTTGCCACGGAATGGCGATGGTCGCAATATAGCCGAGAAACAACGCGTGTCTCCCTTTGAACCGCAGCTTCGAGAACGCATATGCCGCAAAGCTGGAAGTCAGCAGTTGAAGCAAAGTAACGATCACCGAAAGCTTCGCGGTGTTGTATATAAACCGGCCGAGCGGGATCCGCGTCCAGATCTCCACGTAGTTCTGCCATCTTGGAGCATCCGGGATCCACTGCATCGGGAACGAGAATACATCCTTATTTAATTTCAGCGAGGACGACAGCATCCACGCGTAAGGAACAAGCATGCATAGTACAACGACCGCGAGTACCAGGTACGCAAAAATCTTGGCAACGGTTTTGACTTGTTTGTTAGCTCCTGTCATTTTTGCATCCTCCTATTGTCCGTACTTCTTCTCGCCCTGGAATTGAATGAGCGTAATCCCCAGAACGAGCAGGAACAGCACGATCGCCATGGCGCTGGCGTACCCGTAATCCAGCGAGCGGAACGCGGTATTATAGATTTGATAGACAAGTACCCGGGTCGAATTGTTCAGCTGATTATCGGCACCGGCGAACAAGTTGATAAAGATGTCGTACACTTTAAACGAGTTGATGATCAGAATCATCAAGACAAAGAACGTAGTAGGTGCCAGCTGCGGGATCGTCACGTTGACGAATCTTTTCCATGGCCCCGCCCCGTCCAGCTCGGCAGCTTCATACAGCTCGGGATTTACTCCCTGCAAACCTGCCAAATAAATGACCATGTAATAACCCATATTTTTCCATACTGTAAAAAGAATGACCGTAAACATTGCCCAATCTTTATCTGCCGCCCAGCGAGGCAAATCCTCAATGGGGATGCCGGTAATCGAGTGCAGCAGATTGTTCACCGGCCCCATCGTGGGGCTGAACACGAAATTCCAAACGGCTGCCACGGCAACCAGTGAAGCGACATAGGGGAAGAAGAACACGGTCCGCATAAAGTTGCGGCCAAACAGCTTCTGATTGAGCAGGATCGCCAGCGCCAGCGCACAAACCATCGTTAACGGCACCACGCCAATCGTATAAATAATGGTGTTCCAGAACGCTTTGTGAAAGGTGCTGTCCTGCAACAGACGAGAGAAGTTACGCAATCCCACGTACTCCATCGGGTTAGCCCCGTCCCATTTCACAAAAGCGAGTACAAACGCATAAACCATCGGCACCAGCGTAAACACGGCAAAGCCGATGAAGTTGGGGGCAATGAAGCTGTACGCCACCAAATGATCTTTGACGTTCTTAGACAACGCGCTTCTTTTAACTGCTTTGGTTCCTAACACGGGTTCATTCTGCATGATTTCTCCTCCAAACCAACTTGTGCTAGAGCATTGGGAAAAAAAGACGGGCTCATAAGGCCCGCCCCTGGCAGCATCGAAATCTCATGCGAGATCAGATTAGTTATTAAGTACCTCTTGCACCCGTTTCTCCATATCTGCCAATCCTTCGTCGATGGTCGCATTTTTCGTCATGATGTTGTCGTGTGCTTCGTTCAGGACGACCTCGATGTCCGCACTCTTCTCATGCAGCGGCATTTCCAGATAAGTTCTCTCGGTCGTGAGAGCTGCTTTGCTGTTCTCGTCCGTTGGGAAGCCGTCCATGGAAGCGATGGAGCTGACCACTTCATCGTTCTTGATCGCCGGAATCGTACCTGTGGATGCGATCACTGCTGCACCTTCTTCACCGGTAACGAATTTCAAGAAATCTAAAGCGGCTTCTTTGTTAGCGGACTTTTGGTTTACAGCCAGTGAAGTAATGGTCCCCAGCGTTGTTCCGGCAGGTACGCCGTCCGGATGCGGATATTTCACGATCCCCCAGTTGGTAGCTTGGGATTCACCGCTCTTCACCTTATCAATTTGCGTGGCGATAAACCAGCTGCCCATGTTCATCATCGCAACGGAGTTATTGTAGAATACGCCGGAATAGTGAGTGCTGGAGGTTTTTAACGTAGCGTAGTCCATCACGATGCCGTCGTCTTGCTGTTTCAGGATTCGTTCGTAAATTGGTTTCAAAAATTGATAATTTCCATCCACGATGCTGTTCTTGCCGTCCAGGATGCCGAACAACTGTACTGCACTGCGCCAAGTGTGGTAGTGCGCGCCGTATACTTTTTCCGAGCCGCTGCCGGACGTCATTTTCCGGGCTAACTCGTCGTATTGATCCAGTGTCATATCGTTGGTAGGATAAGGAACTCCGGCTTTGTCAAACAGGTCCTTGTTATAGTAAACGACCCAGAAGTCACTGCGGAAAGGCAGTGCGAACACATCGCCGTTCATTTGAATTTGTTCTACCGTTCCGCCATAGAGGGAAGTATCAATGCCTTGAGTGTCAATGAAGCTCTTCAGCGGTTCCAGATGGTTCTGCTTCACCAGGTTGACGTAGCCCGGGATGTCCTTGATGGTCAGAATATCCAGGTCAGCACCACCGGAGAGCTGCGTACTGAGCATCGTCATGTAGTCGGTAGAGCCAAGGTCAACATATTCGATCGTTACGTTCGGATGGTCTTTCTTATAAGCGTCGATCAAAGGCTGGTAGTAAGCAGTGGCTTCCCAATCCCACAGCGCCCATTTCAGTGTGACCGGCTTATCGCTCGTCTCGTTGGAAACGCTTGCAGAATTGTTCGTTTGAGGCTCTGTGGTATTCGCTTTGCCTGAGTTTCCGTTGTTGCCGGAACAACCTGCCAGCAGACCTATAAGAAGAACGGCCGCCAAGGTAATACCGAATATTTTCTTTCGTCTCATCTTCAAACCCCTTTTCCTCCTGTTTTGAACTTGCAGATCGGCAGCGCCGAATCCTTAGGTTCATGGTATCGAAATCTAAAATGAAAGGGCATACATTTTTACGTTCTTTTCCTACACTTTTCTATTTGGTTCTTCAAGAAACGAATGAAAAGCTGTAAAATCATACTCAAAAGATGTAAAAATGGTTGTTTATGAACCTTACCGCTACCGATGATGTCAACTCATGTTATTGTTATCTATATCGGTTAAAACTCGCATTGATCTTACACCGGATGAGGTGATCGACACGCGCGCAAGAAAAGCCACTATCAAAAGCCGGATTATCCTGATCATGACCGTGTTTGCCTTGCTGATCGCAGGAATTCTGTCTTTTTTCAGCTACGAGCTGATCTCGTATTTTCAACGCAAAACCACCATTCAGGCGACAGAATTTAACCTGCAGCTCGTCTCTCATATCATCGATCAAGATTTAAATAACTTGTTTACTTTGGCTTTGACCAGCAGTACGAACTCGCCTACCAATCAGCTGATTCAGGACTATTTTATCTCACCGGAAGCCAGCGCCAAAGATCGGCTGAATGCCTTCTTGTCAATGCAGGAGGACTTCCGGGTGAACCGGTCCAACAGCTACGTGCGACGCCTGATCATCACGGATCACCAAGATAAGTTCATTCAGGTCGACAATTCTGGAAGCGCTTCAGTTCCGTTGAATATTCATAATATAACCCAGCTTCCCGGTCTGGTCCCAGATGCGAAGGAAGCTTGGGAGCGCGTGATCCAGGACCCGTTCTCCCGCTCCAGCGGCATCCCCATCGTTCTGCCAATTTACGGTGAACGGGCTGCACGCATTGGGACGGTCTATCTTCTGGCGAACACCTCCGTGATCACCGATAAGCTTAAAGGCTACAGTCTGCCGGAGGGCTCGGAATTGCTGCTCTCCCTTGGCAGCCAAACGTACCGGATCGAAGGGGACAAAGTGCAGGAAATCGAAAGCCCTTACACATTGTTGCCGTATGATCAAAGTGAAGCCACCGGGGCGCTCACCAAGCTCGAATGGATGGAGCAGGACGGGGAACGCCTCATCTCGGTGTCCTATCCGGTGCGGGAAGGCGTCAGACTCGCCCAGACGCTGGACAAGAAGCAATTTGCTCCACAGCTCAACGCTTGGCTGCTGCTAATGATTGGCGTTTCTGTGCTGGTGCTGGCATTAAGCGGATTTATTATGTTGTATTTAACCCGCACCATCAGCCTGCCCGTAGAGAAGCTGCGCAAACGGATCGATAAGATCGCGCAAGGTAATTTCTTTATCGACCGGAATATTGAATGGAACAGCGAGCTCGGGGATGTGGGACGCGGCATCAATCGGTTGTCCCAGGATATTTTGACGCTGATGGAATCTCGTGTCGCGGACGAGAAGCAGAAGCAGGAACTGGAATATCGCATGCTGCAAAGCCAGATCAGTCCTCATTTTCTCTATAATACCCTGAACTCGATAAGATGGATGGCTACGATTCAGAACGCTACGGGTATCGCAGATATGGTCACCTCCTTATCGCGGCTGCTGCGCAGCATCGCCAAAGATCAACGCAAGTTGGTTCCGCTGCAGGAAGAGCTTAGCCTGATGAATGACTATTTCCTCATTCAGAAATATCGCTACGGCGGCACGATTACGATGGATCAAATCATTGATAACGAGGAGCTCCTTTCCAGTCTGGTTCCCCGCTTTACACTGCAGCCGCTGGTGGAGAATGCGATTTTTCATGGAATCGAACCGAAGGGGCGCGGCAACATCACGGTGTCTGTGGCCAAGAGCGGGTATGACATGCGGATTACGATTGAGGATAACGGCGTGGGAATGAGTGAAGCCCAAATTGAGGCGATTTTGTCCAAGCAAGAAGAACCCGGCTCCAAAGGCCTGTTCGAAAATATCGGGCTCCGCAGCGTACACGATCGGCTGCGTCTGACCTTTGGGGATCGATACGGCCTCTCGATCGAAAGCAAGTTGAACGAATTTACGAGAATGCATTTGCTGTTGCCCTGCCGGAAGTCTTGACCTCCAACTTTGACAACTTGTCGCTATCGTAAACCACGGGAGGAAGTGATCGTATGATTAAAATGCTGATTGCCGATGATGAGGCACTCGTCTGTATCGGCCTGCAGTCCATGCTCAAATGGGAAGATTATCAGATCGAAATCGTTGGCATCGCCCACAACGGTGCTCAGGCAGAGGAAATGATCGAATCGTTGCGTCCTGACCTGGTCATTTCCGACATTAAGATGCCGGTCAAAACCGGTCTGCAGGTCGCTGAATCCGTACGCGACAAATATGGCCGGATACCGCTCTTCATCTTCTTAACGAGCTATGAGGAATTTGAATACGCACGTCGCGCCATTCATCTTCAGGCAGCGGATTATTTAGTCAAGCTGGAGCTAACCCCGCAGATCCTGGCCGAATCCGTCCAGAAGGCCGTTGCCATGTTGGGGGAATACCAAACCGTGGAGAGTTACCCGAGTATGCTGTACCGCAGCAATTTACATGCGCTGCGCGATAAATTTTTTATCCGGCTGTTTAATCAGCTGTTCGAGAACAAAAATCAGTTCCTGTTGCAACGAGACGATCTTGAGCTGGATTTATCCGCTCCTGCCCACCTCGTCTGCTCCTGCCGGATTCAGGGACCGGAGAGCGTCCCTCCGCGCGGGGATAAGCTGGTCGCTTTGTGCTCCAGCACGGTGCAGATGGCTAAGGATACACTCGCCTCGTCGCGCCCCTGCTTCGTAACCAGCCTGGATTTGCGGAACTTTGCAATTGTGCTGCCTCTGTCAGATCCAGATCCGACCCACTGGATGCCGGAAGTGGAGGAGCTCCTGCACCATATGGCAGAGGTGCTCCATTCCTATTTCAATGTAAAAATCATCGGCGCGGTTGGGAATGCCGTGGAGGACCCGTACCTGCTGCATGAAAGCTACCTGGCTGCCCGGCGGGCGTTGCCGTTTGCCCTCGATCAGCAATCGTTTGTCTTCTTCACCCAGAGCGAAGCGGAGAATCTCGCTTCCCCAGGAGTCGATGCCATCGTCTCCCGTTCGGAGATCCGCCGCGCCTTTGAAGAACTGGATACCCACGCATTGCACACCATGATCACGAATCTCATTGATCGGTTTAATGGCCGGCCGGAGTTAGTTGTACCCGCTACCGATGCGGCTTGCAATATTTTATATATGGCCACCTCTTTGCTGGCAGACGGCGAGAACGTGGTTGAGCAAATTTTCGAGAATGAGCCGGAGGGGTATCGCGCGATCTATAAAAAGCAAACAACCCAAGGCGTGATCGATTGGCTCGTGCAATTCCGGGACGGTTGCTGCGAAATCCTGTCTTCCCGCAAGCAAAGTTACAAGGAGCAAATCGTGCGGAACGTGCAGGACTATGTGAAGCGGAACTTGAACAGTAAGCTGTCCTTAAATCAGGTGGCGGATGTTTTTAACTTCAGCCCCAATTACTTAAGCCATCTCTTCTCCAAAACGGCCAAAATCAATTTCGTGGAATATGTCACGGAGACTAAAATCGCAGCCGCTAAGGAAATGATGGTTCGCGGTGAAGGCCGCATTTATGAAATTTCGCAGAAGCTGGGGTATGAAAGTGCGTTTTATTTCAGCAAAGTGTTCAAAAAAGTAGAAGGCATATCGCCGCGGGAATTTATTCAGCGCATGAACAGCTCGCTGCCTTCCAGCTGATCAACGCCGCAGAACGCTTTTTCGATGAATCTTCACCCGAGGATCGACAATTGTATAGAGCAGGTCAGCCAGAAAGTTGGCAACCACCACAAATGCAGAGATGATTAAGATGATCATGAGCAACACGGGATAGTTCCGGGATTGCGCGGAAAATACCGCCAAGCTTCCTATACCTCCCCAGTTAAAAACATTCTCGACCACCGCGGCACCCGATATCAGGGTCGGCAAATCCAGCATGATGATGGTAATGACGGGGACTACAGCGACTCTTAATGCATGTCGATAGGTGACTCTTCGTTCCGAGGCCCCTTTCGCGCGGGCCAGACTCAGAAATTCGGAAGGCAGCACCTCAATCATGCTGGTGCGAACCATTTTCATATAATAAGCAATCAGTCCGATCGTAACTGTGGCCACGGGGAGAACCATGTGGTAGATAAGATCAACCCAGTCCCCTCTTTTGTTTGGAGCATGCATGCTGCTTGGCGGGAACCAGAACAATTTGAAGGCAAAGATCTCCTGCAGCCAGTGCCCCAACACAAACACAGGAATGCTGTAACCAACCAGGCTTAGGATCAGACCTAGTTTATCCGACAGCCCATCTTGTCGTTTACTGTTATAAATGCCCCACGGTATGGCAATCAGCAAAGCAATGAGAAATGACGTACCCAATAAGTAAAAGCTATTCCAGAAATATCCCCAGATATAACTACTAATCGGTGTGTGATAATAATCCAGACCAAAGTTTCCACGCAGAAGGTCATTGACCCACCGGAAATATTGCTGGTAGATCGGCAAGTCCAGACCAAAGAGATGCTTCTGTTCGTTCGCATATTGAATTTGCTCTTCGGTCATCCCAATGCTAAGGGTCCACATATTCCCTGGCATCAGGCGCATCGCACAAAAACAAACGCTCATAACGATAAATAACACAAACACCGATTGAATAGCTCGACGAATCAGATAAGTCCACATTTGCATCCTCCCGAACCCCAATTTGTCACTTATTCTAACATAGATCATTTGAAATATGGCATTTATTTTTGTAAATCGAGTGTTAAATATTCAAAATTTTCATAATATGTTAGATGAGAGAGAATTCCTAAGACAATGTAAAACCAGCCCTAATGCAAAATTTTGTTGATTGAATAGGTTATTTACATTGCCTCACTGCGCCTTTTTCTCTTCACAACTCCATCAAGATTATGTCAGAATACTTCCCATAGTTAGAATGGCTGTGTTATCTTAAATATCCCACCTTTTCCATGAGATTCCTTATATTGTTCAACATGAAGTCGGTTGAATCCTGCATTCCCCCTCATTTTTGCGACATCGCATAAACAGCCCCTGCCAAGAAGCGCAGGGGCTGTTGAGATAAAACGAATATAGATGAAAGATTAATCATTCCGCGGGAGTTCTACAGACACCTCGCGCCCCGCTTCAGCGGAACGCAGCACGCCGTCAATGATCGCTTGTTGGATCAAAATTTGCTCGCCGGGGATCGGTGCAGGACGACCGTCGCGCACCGCTTCAGCAAAGTCCCGGACCTTCTCATCGAACAAGTTCAGTTTGTGCTCGATGAGTGGAATCGGCGTCTGGGTATTCCGACCGTATTCGTCGTGGTACAGCGTAACCGAACCTACCGCACCGTCCCATACACCAGACCAAGGACCGCTGCCTGCCGGTGTAACCTTGAGTCCCGCATCGGTACCGAGGAACATCGTTGCGCCTAACGTGTCCATGTGCATGGCCCAGGAGATTTTGAACTGCAACACCAGATCGTTCTCGAAGCGAACCATCGCCACACCGAAATCCTCCACTTCAAACTTGGATGCTTCGGGATGGTAAAGCGGATTGCGGCCGAAATGGTTCGACGTAAAGGCAGATACCGTGAGCGGACGAGGATAACCCAGCGTATTTAACGCCATATCCAGCGAGTAGCAGCCGATATCCGCCATCGCCCCGGCTCCAGCCAGCTTCTTGCTGATAAACGTGCCTCCCGGCATACCACGCCGGCGGCCGCCGCCCGTCTCGGCGTAATAGACCTTGCCTAACCGACCGGATTGCACAATTTCCTGCAACAGCTTCATATTCGGGTCATAGCGGGGCTGGAACCCGATCGTTAACATGTTGCCGGTGTCGCGGGCCACTTGCGTCATCTCCAGCGCCTCCGCTAACGTGACGGACATCGGTTTTTCCAACAACACTTGCTTGCCTGCCTTCAGCGAATCCACCGTTGTCTCGTGATGTGAGACGTTTGGCGTACAGATGCTGACGGCGTCCAGCTCTTGCTCGAGCAGCTTGCGATGGCCGTCATAGGCTGCCGCTCCGTCCAATTGCAGCGCCTCCACGAAATCCGCGGCTTTGCCGGGAATCACGTCGGCGACTGCCACGATCTCTACGAACGGAAGCTTCCGGTAAGCCGATACGTGGGCTTTGGCAATTCCGCCGCTTCCGATAATGCCGATACGTACATGTTTACTCATATGCTCGCTTCCTTCTCTCGTTTGGAATGGGTGCCGAATGCTCGCCCGCGTGCATTTTGCGGTACGCGCTTGGCGTTACTTCATACTTGCTCTTGAACACCGGGTACAGATAGTTTGGATTCGCGAAACCGTGGGCAATGGCGATCTCCTCAATCGCTTTGTCCGTCAGGAGCAGGTCCGAACAGATCGCGGTCAGCCGCGTATGCTCCAAATAATCGCGGAACGTCGTCCGCCCTTCACTTCGGAAGATCCGCTGAAGCTGCCGCGGGCTGATCCCGATGGCTTCTGCAACCTGTTCCAGCGAGATCGGCATGCTTTCGTTGTCCTGAATGTATTGCGTGGCCAACTTGTATCGATGGAAGCTCATATCTCTCTCAGGAATTCCCGTTCTGTCATCGGCCCGGTCCAGCACGCGAACGGTGCGCAGCAAAATCTGCACGATTTCCTGCTTCAGCAGCGTGTAGAAGCCGATCGGTTGTTCCTCCAATATACGATACGCTTCCAAAAAACCACTCATCGCATGGAACCGGTCAACGACCGGTGCGACGGGCAAACGATCCAACGAGGTGATGCACTCCTCCGCCTCCGCTGCCTCCAACTCGTCTCCCCAGCCGCCAGGTTGGCCACCCGCCTCCAGCGGCTCGATCTCCAGATGAAGGCATAGTTCATACATTGGATCTTCCGGGTCCGACTCCTGATAATGCACCAGATCCGGTCCGGTCAAATAGAACATGCCCTCGTGGAGATCATAGGTCTGGTCGACGAGAATGACTTTGCCTTTGCCTTTCGGAATATAATGAAATTCATAGCCCGAGTGCTTATGAAACTGAATGATATGTCCAGGAGGAAACGAGGCCAGATGGCAGCGCAGCACGCGAATGCCGTAACCGCCCCAGCGGAATTGCAGCTCCAGTCGGTCGAGTGCATCCTGTCTTTCCGCCATTCTGGCGTACGGAAAAGGACTCGCGCTCCCCGCCGTTTTACGGTCAGTTGGCTTCTTCCCTGTCGATTCGCGATGATCTGCCCGCATCTTGATCCCTCTTTTCCTTCAATGGTCATCTGTTATGTTTATTCAGCCAGTTCGTCGATCCGAATCGGCCGGCCTTCCGCTACCGAACGATTCGATGCTTCCATGAGTTTAGTCAGATCCACAGCTGCTGCGATATTGTCCGTCGCTTCGGTGCCTAGCTTGATATGTTCCACCCATTGGCTGAAGGCATAAGGTAATCGGTCATCCAGTTCCAGCTTCTCCCACTGTTCGCTGCCGCCGTTGTAACGAACGACTGGAACTTCATCCGGGAATCCGTACAACAGCGTGCCTTCCGTTCCGTGAAGCTCGATGGAGAACGGCGAGTGGCTGTTCACAAAGCCCGCTTCAACGATGCCAATCGCCCCTTCCGCATAACGCAGAATGGCTACGGCGTTGTCTTCGACTTCCTTCCCTGTCACATAGCCGAAATTCGCACTTACACTCTCTGGCATCCCCAAGAAACGCCGCACCAGGTACATCGGATGGCAGCCCAAATCGATAAGGGCACCGCCGCCACACTGCTCCTTCGAGAAGAAATGTTCAGGCAGCCAGTTCGCCGTCGCGCCGTTATGCGACAGCCGCACCCGTGCCATCGTCAGCTTGCCGAGCTTGCCGCCTTGGAGCACCCGATCAATCGTCTGCGTGTAACCGTCATACAGGCGCGGCAGGGAAACCATCAGCCTCACGCCCGCTTTTCGAACCGCAGCGAGAATATCCGAAACTTCCTTAGCCGTAGGGGCGATAACTTTCTCCGTGAAAATATGTTTACCTGCCTCCGCCGCCTTCACCATGACGTCGCGGTGCATATTCGTTGGTGCATCCACAATAACCGCGTCGATGTCGTCCTGCGCAAGCATCTCATCCAGTGAAGCATAGTACGGTACTCCATACTGCGCCGCTTTGGCCTGCCCGCGTTCGGGAAGTTCATCCCAAATCGCAGCCAGCTTCGTCTCAGGATGCTCTAGTGCCTGCTTCGTGTAATCTTCTGCATGAACGTGCCAATAGCTGATTTTGCCAATGCGAATCATTTGTTAGTAAGCCTCCTTGGCATTTGACTTAAAATATACGACAACATAGACAGATTACACAACTTTTATAGCCATTATAATGAGTTTTCGTGCCATTTGAACTATAAATTGACGACATGGTGATAATCGTGGATTGGATCCCGCTGTAATCTACACGGAGCGTCCATTTGCATATTATAAGAAGACAAAAAAAGAGGCCTCTCAAAAGAGAGACCTCTTTAGGCTAGACTTTAAAGCCTATCTTACATCATGCCGCCCATACCGCCCATGTCTGGAGCAGCTGGTTTTTCTGGTTCTGGTTTGTCCGCGATCACGGCTTCAGTTGTCAGGAACAGGCCTGCAACGGAAGCTGCGTGTTGCAATGCGGAACGAGTTACTTTCGCAGGGTCAACGATACCTGCTTCGATCATGTTCACCCATTCGCCAGTAGCCGCATTGTAGCCGATGCCAACTGGTTCTTTCTTCAGGCGATCCACGATAACGGAGCCTTCTTCGCCAGCGTTTGCAGCGATCGTACGAACTGGCTCTTCCAGAGCGCGAAGCACGATGTTAACGCCCGTTTTTTCGTCGCCAGTTGCTTCAACCGCAGCTACTGCATTGTATACGTTCACGAGGGCTACGCCACCGCCGGAAACGATACCTTCTTCAACAGCTGCACGCGTAGCGTTCAGTGCGTCTTCGATACGCAGTTTGCGTTCTTTCAGTTCAGTTTCCGTAGCTGCACCAACTTTGATAACGGCTACGCCGCCAGCCAGTTTAGCCAGACGTTCTTGCAGTTTTTCTTTGTCGAACTCGGAAGTCGTTTCTTCCAGTTGCGCACGGATTTGGTTTACGCGAGCATCGATGTCGGCTTTGTCACCGCTGCCGTCCACGATGGTCGTATTTTCTTTCGTAACGATAACTTGACGAGCGTTACCCAATTGCTCGATCGTCGTGCTCTTCAGATCCAGACCAAGTTTCTCTGTGATCACTTGGCCGCCAGTCAGAGCAGCGATATCTTGCAGCATCGCTTCACGACGGTCGCCGAAGCCAGGAGCCTTAACAGCTACCGCGCTGAACGTACCACGCAGTTTGTTCACGATCAGCATGGCTTGAGCTTCGCCTTCGATGTCCTCAGCAATGATAAGCAGCGGTCTGGATTGTTGTACGATTTTCTCCAGAATTGGCAGGATTTCTTGCGTGCTGCTGATCTTCTTGTCGGTGATCAGGATGTATGGATTTTCAAGTACGGCTTCCATTTTGTCCGTATCTGTAATCATGTAAGGAGATACATAACCGCGGTCGAATTGCATCCCTTCAACCACTTCAAGCTCCGTTGCAAAGCCACGGGATTCTTCAACCGTGATTACGCCGTCTTTACCTACTTTCTCCATCGCTTCAGCGATCAGTTCGCCAACTTCTTCGTCAGCCGCGGAGATTGCAGCAACTTGAGCGATCGATTGTTTGCCTTCGATCGTTTTGGAGATCTTCTTCAGTTCTTCGACTGCAGCGCGAACCGCTTTGTCGATCCCTTTACGCAGGCCGATTGGGCTAGCGCCGGCAGTAACGTTCTTCAGACCTTCACGGATCAGGGCTTGTGCCAGAACCGTTGCCGTTGTCGTACCGTCACCGGCTACATCATTGGTTTTCGTCGCAACTTCTTTAACGAGCTGAGCACCCATGTTTTCAAAGGCGTTTTCCAGTTCGATTTCCTTTGCGATCGTTACGCCGTCATTCGTGATGAGCGGGCTGCCGAATTTCTTCTCCAGTACAACGTTGCGGCCTTTAGGACCGAGCGTTACTTTTACTGCGTTTGCCAAAGCGTCAACCCCACGAAGCATCGCGTGGCGGGCGTCTTCACTGAATTTAATCTCTTTTGCCATTGTTCAATTACCTCCCATATAGTTGTGTAGATATTCGTTCAGATACGAATCGGCGGATTAGCCGATGATCGCGTGGATGTCGCTTTCTTTCATAATCAAGTATTCTTTGCCTTCGTATTTCACTTCAGTGCCAGCATATTTGGAGAAAATAACGCGGTCTCCTTCTTTCACTTCCAACGGAACGCGGACGCCATCTTTCAAAGTTCCGCTGCCAACGGCGATGACTTTACCTTCCTGTGGTTTTTCTTTGGCTGTGTCTGGAAGCACGATGCCAAATGCCGTTGTCTCCTCTTGCTCGATCGGTTGCACGAGAACGCGTTCACCTAAAGGTTTGATCATGAAAAAACAGCCTCCTTTAAATATGTGGTGTTATGTGTAGATGTTGTCATTAATATTAGCACTCGATCATCCCAAGTGCTAACAACCACTTTTATATTACTCAAGTTGCGAATAGATTTCAAGTTCCTTTGAACAAATTTTTTTTCTTTGTTTCATAGGATTAATAGCGTGCCCTTCCCATTGTATCCTTGCACTTGGATAAATATTCCGAAGGAATGGACGAGCATGGTCTGCGGGCTTGGTGCCGGGGGATTGGGCCGCAAAAAAGAGGGGAGATCATCGTACAAAGTTCACGTCCATCTTGGGGAGTTTAGGGCGGCGAAAAGGGCTAGTTTGCAGCCCTCTTCAGGGTTAAGGATGCACAACACCCCCTGTTTTAGACGAAATAGCGTAGCTGGCAAGCGTTGGAGCGCAGGTTCGCTGTGGCTGCAGGTTTCTCGGCTGTTGTTGCTGTTGTTGCCACAGTCACAGTCACTGCCAATAGTCACTGTCACTGCCACAGTCACTTCTGTCACTATTCCTGCAGTTCTTCTGTTGTTGATCCGCAAGTGACTCTGATGCCGCTAATTTTAGTTACTCCGCGAGTTCCCAATTGCCAACTCATTACGCTACCGCCGCGCAAGTTACTTTTACTGTTCTAGTTGCGCCTGACTGCGCTTACCTGCTCCTAGCCCGCCGGGCGCCGTGATCTGTTCCGGCTAACGCTTGCCACAGCACTAGCCTTGCATCTAAAGTGACATGGTATTCAATTAATTGTTAATATTGGTTATATCAGCTTATTGGATTAAAATTTNCCATTTCTATTTTCCGCCAATGTGCTAAAAGGGTAACAGGACGTGAAGTGTAGTCATGTTACCAAAAATTAGTAGATGAATCATTCGGTTACTCTAGTACCATCTTGACGCTCTTGAGCTTCAACGGATGTTTTCTCGGCCTTCCTGGCCGCCCTTTCTTACGCCGGCCTTTGGATGGCCGAGACGGCGGTCGTAACACAGCTTGTTGAAACTCTTCCCACGATCGCTCAGCATATAAGCGCATGCGTTT
>NZ_JADQ01000046.1:0-40050 GCF_000518465.1 Paenibacillus sp. J14
GGGATACTACGTAAGCACAGTGGGCTTGAATGAGGCCACTGTCGCAAAGTATATCCGCGAGCAGGAAGCACATGACCAGGCAATCGATAAACTGAGCGTCAAAGAGTATGAAGATCCATTTAGCAGAAACGGTAGCAAGAAAAAGTAAACCAGTTTAACTGGTAAGTGAAAGTGACAAAAACACTGAGCCTGAACAATTTTATTGTCAGGCTAGCGTCTTTAGGCGCAGTTTGGCAACAAGGGGTTATACCCCAAGAGCAAACCACCCGTTGGACGGGTGGTTATGATTGGCGAGTTAGGGGTTCTTCCTCGGCTTCTTAGCCGCTTTGGCTTCGGCGGCCCGGCGATTTTCCTCTGCGCGGAAGAGAACCATGCGGCGAATCAGATCCAGCGGCAGCGGCTGGTCCAAAGGAAACTGTACGGACCCTTTTCCGCCTTGGTACTGGGACAGTTCCTCGGCAAATTGCTCCGTTCCACTCGGGGTTGGGTAGAAACCGATATGTTTCTTAAACGCTGCAAAATGTACCAGAACTTTGCCATCAGTTTCAAAAGTCGGCATTTTGTAACTGATCCGCTCAGTGGCGTGAGGCGCAATCTCATGGACCAGCTTACGGATTTGCTGCAATCTGTCCTGAATCTCCGGCGGAAATTGGGCGATATATTCGTCGATCGTCGTAAATTGGGGGTGGTTCGTGTCCATCGTCCGGAAGCCCTCCTTTAGTGTCGTTTTTTTCTAAGAAGAAAAAACCAGATCGCGTAAATGACCAGTAAGAGAATCAATAAGGCAATAACCGTATTTTCCCAAACAAAATACATTATGGGGATAGCTCCTTTCTCTACAAATATCTTAATAATTCGCTTGCGGAGCGTGGATTTCCTTCCAGACGCGGCACATCCGTTATTTTCCGCTTGGATTCCCCGTGGGAGGACAGCTTCTCCTATGTTATACTGTGGAATGGAGAGTTTACCTGAAACGTACGGAAAGTAGACTTGGAAGATTGAAATCAAAGGAGGTGCCTTGCTTGAAGGAAAGAAAGCGACCGGCTAAGAACCAGCGGGGGAAAGTACTGCCGATCTCGATGGATGCGGGATTTTTCTTCGAGAGAGCCGTTTCTTCGTTGGACCGTTATCGCTATGACAAGGCATTAAAATATTTCCGCAAAGCCGTGGAATACGAGCCGAGCAACCCGGTGAATCACTGCAATATGGCCGGGATTCTATCGGAGATGGGAGACTATGCGGCATCCAATGAGGTGCTCCAGACCGTGCTGGAGGAGATCGACCCGTCCATGACGGAATGTTATTTCTATATGGCGAACAATTACGCCAATATGGATATGTTTGAAGCGGCCGAAGAAGCGCTCATCCGTTATTTGGAGGAGGATGAACAAGGACAGTTCCTGAGCGAGGCCGAGGAGATGATCGACCTGCTGCAATACGAGCTGGATCGCCCGACGAAATTAAAGAGCATCAAATCGCGCCATGGCGTCTATGAGCACGATCAGGCGCGTGCGTTGCTGGAGGAAGGCAAGTTCGCACAAGCCGTTAAAATGCTGGAGGAGCTGGTGCAGACTCGTCCTGATTTTCTGGCGGCCCGCAATAATCTGGCCTTAGGGTATTACTACCTCGGATTGTTCCGCAAAGCGGTAGAGACCGTGGAAGAGGTGTTGGTGCAGGATCCGGGTAATTTGCACGGCTTGTGTAATCTGGCGATTTTTTATCAGCATGCCGGGAACCGTGAGGCGTTGGAAGAGTTGGCCGGGCGATTGGAAAATATCGTTCCTTTCCACCAAGAGCACGTGTTCAAGCTGGCAACAACGATGGGCATCTTGGGGCGGCACGAAGCGGCCTTTGGCCATTTTCAACGGCTGATGCGCGGGAGTGAGACGAACTTGGATGCCAGCCTGTATCACTATGCGGCTGTGGCTGCCTACCATACGGGGCGGAAGGAGGAAGCCGAGAAGCTCTGGAAGGCTGCCAAAAGACTGGATCCCAGCTCGAGTGTGCCGGGCTATTACTTGAACATTCTGTCTCAGGAGCGTGAACATCCCGAGGCAGAACCGGTTCCGGTGAATTACCAGTACCTGCTGCCGTTCGAGGAGCAAATGAAACGCTGGGAGGCTTCGGAAGAAGGGATCCCGGCTGAGATGAAGGAGAACCCGCTGATTCGTTCCTCGTTCTTCTGGGCGCTGCGCCACGGGGATCACAAAACCAAGCTTCAAGTCATTCAAGCGATGGGCCTGATCGCTGACCAGGAGGTTGAGGAGGCGCTGCAAGCCTTCTTGCTGGAGCCGGATGAGGATGCGTATTTGAAAGAAATGGCTTTGTTTGTCCTCCGCAATCTTGGCGTGAACCAGCCGCTGCCCGTTCGTTCTGGAGCAACGACAACGCTGGTTGATCCGAGCCGGGTATCTACACAGCTGCCGGTATGGCGGAGTGAGTGGCAAGCGGTGGTAGATTTGGCGCTGGAGCGGATGAAGCCGAGCTTCGATCTTCAGCAGCAGCATGATATGGAGACGTTGTGGGCGGAGTTTCTTACCCGGTTATATCCGGATACGCCAACGGTCTCCCATTTGGAGGGCTGGGCCGCAGCGCTTGAATATTTGACGGCCAAAATGCACGGGCAATCCGTTACCTACGAGCAGGTGGCGCAGAAATACAATATTTCCGCTTCTACGGCTCGTCGTTACGTTCAACGGGTGGATGAAGTTTGCGGCGTGAAGGAGAAGCTCGCGGACATTTTTCCTTCGGTCCAATAGTTTGATGGGTAAAGCAGGTCCAACTTGGGGAAAATTTGATGGAGTATTCCATTTACATAGGAATCGACGGGTCGAGCTATTTCCTAGGAACCAAGGAGGTACGAGCGTATGCACAAAGTATTGGTGATTGGAACGGGGCCGGCCGGATTAACGGCGGCGATTTATTTGGCGCGGGCGAATCTGAGCCCGGTGGTGATCGAGGGGCTGGAGCCGGGCGGTCAGTTGACCACGACGACGGAAGTAGAGAATTTCCCCGGCTTTCCGGAAGGCATTATGGGCCCTGAGCTGATGGACAATATGCGCAAGCAAGCAGAACGGTTTGGCGCACAGTTTCGGGCCAGCTGGGTGGAGAAGGTGGATTTCTCCAAGCGGCCGTTTCAAGTGACGCTCGAAGGCGGTGAGGTGCTGGAATCCGAATCGGTGATTATATCGACCGGGGCCTCGGCGAAATATTTGGGCATCCCGGGCGAGCAAGAGAATGTAGGACGAGGGGTCAGCACCTGTGCCACCTGTGATGGGTTCTTCTTCCGCGGCAAAAAACTCATCGTTGTCGGAGGCGGTGACTCCGCTATGGAGGAAGCGAATTTCCTGACGCGATTCGCGACCGAAGTGACGATCGTGCATCGTCGGGAGGAGCTGCGCGCCTCCAAAATCATGCAGGATCGCGCCAGATCCAACGAGAAAATCCACTGGGCACTTAACCGCACACCGTTGGAAGTGGTGACGGATGAGGACGGCGTCAAAGTGAAAGGCCTGAAGGTGCGGAACAATGCCGATGGGCAAGAGGAGCTGCTGGAGGCCGACGGAGTGTTCGTGGCGATTGGTTATACGCCAAACACGAAGTTTCTCGGCGGCGCCGTAGAGACCGACGCCCACGGCTATATCGTGGTGAAGCCGGGAACCACGGAGACGAACGTGCCGGGGGTATTTGCCTGCGGCGACGTCCAGGATACGCGTTACCGCCAAGCGATCACCGCGGCGGGTTCCGGCTGTATGGCGGCGATGGACTGCGAGAAGTTCCTGGAGGGCAGCATGGTGCATGATTGGAGCGGCCCGACGGGGAGTTAACGTTGGGGACACAGGACGGTCTTTTGCTGTCCGAAATGTATTCGAAAAATCGAGTATATTGAGGGGATTTCGGCGATTTCAAAGGATTGTATATGAAATTTCATACACATTTTGCCGATCCGATCCTAAACCGCAAGAATCTATATGAAAAATCGAGTACATTTCAGGTTTTCGATCATCTAACACCTGAATGAACACGAAAAATCGAATAGATTGCAACGTGAAAATTTAAGAGGACGCCGAGATCGGCGTCCTCTTTTTGGCGTTATGATATTTGCGTACTTAAATCCATCCGTTCTCCTCGGCGAGGCGAACCGCTTCGATGCGGCTCTTGACCTCCAGCTTGTTCAAAATTTCGGAAATATAATTACGAACGGTGCCGTAGGACAAGTGCAGAGAAACCGCGATTTCGCTGGCGGTGCAGCCTTTAGCAGCCAGCCGCAGAATATCTTGCTCGCGGGCGGTCAAGGGATTGTCCCGGCGGAGGCTGCCGAAGACCAGCTCCGGCGAAGCTTCGCGGTGGCCGGCCATCACCCGTCGGATCGCCTCTGCCAGCCGATCGCTGGATTCATCCTTGAGCAGGTAGCCTTGGACGCCGGTCTTCACTGCCCGTTCGAAGTAGCCGGGACGCGCGAACGTCGTTAAGATGATGACGCGGCACGGCGATCCCTGGGCCTGCAGCCGTTCGGCCACCTCCAGCCCGCTCATCAGCGGCATCTCGATGTCCATGAGGCAGACATCGGGGCGCAGCTTCTCGATGAGCGCCAGCGCCTCCGCGCCGTCTCCGGCCTGGCCGACGACCTCAAGGTCGTCCTCCAGATCGAGCAGGGAGGCCAGCGCCCCCCGCAGCATCCGTTGATCCTCGGCGATGACGATGCGTATCATGCGGTTTCACCTTCTTTAGCAGCTTCTTTCACGATGAGCGGGATGGTGATCTGCAGCCGAGTGCCCTGGCCTACCCCGGCTTCGGAACCATCCGCACTTTCCAAGCTCCCCGCTCCGACGGTTAATGTGCCGTCGATCAGCGACAACCGCTCGGCCATGCCCTTCAAGCCATTGCCTGCGACACTGTCGCCCGAAGGCGGGGCCAGCCGATCGCTGCCCGCCTTCCCCGAGGACAACCCGATCCCGTTGTCCTCGATCTGCAGCCGCACCTCCGCCGGTGCGGTCTCAATCGTGACGACGCAGCGCGTGGCCCGGCTATGCTTGACGATGTTCGTCACTGCCTCTTTGATGCAGAGGCTGACGATGTTCTGCATCAAGTCCGACACGCCGGCGAGTCGCGGGTCGCCTTCCACGTCGAGGGCGATGTCGGCTGCGCGAAGGATTTCGCTGGCTTCCGCCAACGCCTCCGCGACGGTGATCGCCCGCATGTCGGAGACGAGCTCCCGCACTTGTCGCAGCGCGGCCCGGGAGGTACGCTGGATCTCCCGCGCCTCAGCTTGGGCCCGTTCCGCATCTTTGGCGGCGAGCTTCTCGACCAGCTGGCTTTTGAGCGTGATTAGAGATAAAGTATGGCCGAGCGTATCGTGTAAATCGCGGGCGATGCGCATACGTTCCTCCCGCTTGATCAGCTCCTTAATCTGCTCGTTCGCCCGGTCCAGTTCCCGCTCCAATTGCTGCCGTCTCGACATTGAACGGATGCCGTAAGGCATCACCAGCATAATGACCAGAAAAGGCAACATAAACGGCAGATCGCTGGCAACCAGATTCCGGGCGCCAAACAGGAGCGACAGTACTTCTACTGCAGCGAAGCAGGAAATAGCCACATGGAACTTCTTGTGATCGGTGTACCAACCGATGAAGTTCGAGGTGAAGAAGCCCAAATAGAAGTTATACGGACTATAGAACATACAGAGCGCCAGAATGAGGGCCATTTGCAGCGCAAGCCACAAGTTGAAGACTTTGCCGGTAACCCAGTATAACTGGCGATAAGTCACGGCAAACAAGACGATCATTGCGCAGCCGATCCACAGCTTGATTCCATGCTCTCCCCGAATATTGAAGAAGGGAAGAATCAAGTAGATCGGCCAGACGTAGGGGAACCAGCCGTATTTTTTCGGAAACCATTCAAACTGGAACTTACCTAACTTCATTTGGAGTTACACCGCTTCCTGTTTTTTTCGGATATATGTGGATAGTATCATAAACAGGAAGAGGTAGCCCAGCAAAATCAGCACGCTTTGCCAGCTCGGGGCATCCCCTTGAACGATGGACCAGGCCCCGCTTCCGAACTGGTAGGAGGGTAGCCATTTGCCGATGGCCTGCATCACCTTAGGCAGCACTTCGAACGGCATCCACATACCGCCTGCGACGGCGAGAAGCAGGTACACAACGTTGCTGACGCCGCTCGCCGTATCCACGCGCTTCATCAGACCCACCAGCGTCCCCAACGCGAGAAAAGGAAGCGAAGCTGCAATGATCCACAACCCGCTGGAAATCCACAGATACCAAGGCAGTGTTACCCCGTTAATTAAATACCCCGCGATAAAAATAAACACTACGGAAAACAGGTGCATCATGGTTTGGCCGAACATTTTGCCGAAGAAATAAATCGAACCGGGCAGCGGCGTGATTCGCATGAAGGTCGCCCAGCCTTGGGTACGCTCCTGCACCAGGCGGATGCCAAGCGTCATAATCGCCGACCCCATTACGCTGAAGGTCGTCATGGACATCAGGTAATACGCCCGCCATTCACTCGGATTGTCGGCCCCGGTATTAACGACCCGCGTGAAGATAAAGTAGAACAAGACCGGCATCAACAACGACCAAAATACATAATAGGGGTTGCGGATCACCCGAAGCATTTCCGCTTTACATTGCATCGTAATGGTACGCATCGTTAGATTGCCTCCTCTTCATGGTTTGTCGTCAGCTGTTCGAACGCTTCATCCAACCGTCCTTGCTCGATCTGGATGTCGTGCACGGGCAGACCGGCGGTAAACAACGCTGCCAATGCTGCGTCGGTATCCTCCGTTGTCACATGGATACGTCCGTCTTTGTTGTAGCATTCCGCGACAGGGGAGAGCGCCAGCAATCGGCTCCGCAGTTCGGGACCATCGCCGTCGGCAAGGAAGGAAATCGAACGTTTGACAATCCGCGATTTGATCGCTTCAGGCGTGCCGTCTGCGACTAAGGAGCCCCGGTTAAACAACAAGATTCGATCGGCAATATCGTCGGCTTCTTGCAAGTAATGCGTTGTGAAAACGACCGTCTTCCCTTGTGCGGCCAACTTGCGAACGCTGTCCCAGAAGCGGCGGCGCGACGTGATGTCCAGCCCCACTGTGGGCTCATCAAAGAAGAGCAACTCCGGGTTCCCTGCCAAGGCAAGGGCAAAGCTAAGACTGCGCTTCTGCCCGCCGGACAGCTTCTCGGCATAGCGGTTTAAATCGCTATTGGACAACCCCGTCAGACGAACCAATTCGTCTATCGCCATCGGGTTGGGGTAGTAGCTGCGAATCAGCTCCAGGATTTCGCGTACCTTTAGCCGATCCATCACGCTGACCTCCTGCAGCATCGCCCCAGTCCGCTCGCGGACCAAGCGGTCTTTCGGCGGCTTTCCGAACAGTTGAATCGTTCCGGCTGTTGGTTCCAGCAAGCCGAGCAGCATCGAGATCGCCGTCGTCTTCCCGGCTCCATTTGGTCCTAGAATGGCGGTGATGGTGCCTTTGGAAATGGTAAATGATAGATGATCTACCGCTTTTTTATCTTTGAAGCTCTTGCTGACGTCCTTCATTTCAATAATAGGTTCCACGAAAGCTTCGCCTCCGATCAAGGTTTCATCTTGGTTATTTCTTCCTCGGTTAACTTAAGCATAAAGGAACTGCGGCCCCTCTGTTAGTAAGGACTGTCATGACATTGAGATGACAATTGTCATTCTGATTTGAGTCTGAAAAGGCCCCCTCGATCTCAAGACCCAAAAATAGTTGAACTTTTCCCAATAAGCGCTTACTTATGGAGAACAAAAAGATGTATTAAAATGTGAATGCGGTTACAAAATACCGAGAAGAGTAAACAAAAGGGGAGGCAAAGCATGAAACGCATGAAACGTATGAAACACCTGTTGATCGGGATCTCCGCCTTGCTGGTGATGACAACAGCTCTCACGGCTTGCGGCGGCAATTCCAAGAATGAGTCGTCCTCGAACAATACAACACCTACGGAAACGAATTCTTCCGCAGGTAAAGGTTCCAGCGGCGAAAAGGTTACCATCAATCTGTGGAGCTTCACGGATGAAATTCCAAATATGACTACAAAATATTTGGAAACGCATCCAGACGCTAATGTTGAATTCAAAACAACGGTTATCGCTACAACTGATGGCGCTTACCAACCTGCGCTTGACCAAGCTTTGGCTGGCGGCGGCAAAGACGCCCCGGACATTTATGCTGCTGAAGCAGCGTTCGTTCTGAAATATACGCAAGGCGACGCTTCCGGGTATGCAGCGAACTACGCTGACCTGGGCTTGACTGACCAAATGGTTCAAGATGCTGGCATCGCTCAATACTCCGTAGATATCGGTAGTAAAGACGGCGAGCTGAAAGCTCTTGGCTACCAAGCAACTGGCGGCGCTTTCATCTATCGTCGTTCGATTGCGAAAGACGTATTCGGGACAGATGACCCAGCTGCTATCAAAAATGAAGTTGGTCCTGGTTGGGATAAGTTCTTCGATGCAGCTGCGAAGCTGAAAGCTAAAGGCTATGGTATCGTATCCGGTGACGGTGATATCTGGCACGCGATCGAGAACAGCTCCGACAAAGGCTGGATCGTTGACGGCAAACTGCACATCGATCCGAAGCGTGAACAGTTCTTGGATCTCTCCAAGAAGTTGAAAGACAACGGTTACCACAACGACACGACAGACTGGACAGAAGCATGGTATGCTGACATGTCCGGCTCCGGTGCTCAACCGATCTTTGGTTTCTTTGGTCCAGCTTGGTTGATCAACTATGTCATGAACGGTCAAGTTAAAGATACAAACGGTGACTGGGCTGTAACTGAACCACCAACAGGGTTCTTCTGGGGCGGTACTTGGCTCTTGGCTAACAAAGACGTAACGAAAGACGAAGCGAAGAAGAAAGCGGTTGCTGATTTCATTAACTGGGTAACGTTGGATACCTCTGAAACCGGCCTCCAATATTTCTGGGCAAACGGTACGATGAAAGAGGGCGAAGCAGGTACGAAGGATAGCGTAGCTTCCTCCGTGGTGATGGCAAAATCGAACGGTGAAGTTCCAATGCTGGGCGGTCAAAACATGTTTGACATCTTCGTTCCAGCGAACGAGAACGCTTCCGGTAAGAACTTGACGCAATACGACGAAACGATCAACAAACTGTGGCGCGACCAAGTTCGCGAATACACGGCAGGCAACAAATCCCGTGAAGATGCGATCAAAACCTTCAAACAACAAGTTAAAGACCAACTTGGCATCGACAGCGAATAAGAATACGCAGTAGATGCGAAGGGGCGGGGAATATAACCCGCCCCTTCATATCCATGAAAGAGGTGAAAGCATGCGCCGCAAAGGTGTTAACTATTCGAGATACGGTTACTATTTTACGTTGCCATTTGTGTTGGCTTTTTTGGTTTTTTCACTGTATCCGATTCTCTATACGGCCGTGATTGGCTTTACTAACTTACAAGGGATTATCCCTAAACCATTGGAAATTCTCGATAATCCGTTTCAGAACTTTAAAGATCTGATCCTTGAAAATGCTTCTTTCAAGAAGTCGCTTGTGAATACGTTTATTCTTTGGATTGTGAACTTTATTCCGCAGATCGGTCTTGCGCTGCTGCTTACGGCCTGGTTTACGAACAAACGTCTGAACATTAAAGGCCAAGGCGCGTTTAAGATCATGCTCTATATGCCGAATATTATCACTGCAAGTACGATTGCAGTGCTTTTTAGCTCTCTGTTTGCATATCCGATGGGGCCGGTAAACAGTCTGTTCCAGTTGTTAGGTTGGTCGGATGCTCCAATTTTCTTCCTGCAGGATAAGACGACAGCACGTGGGATCGTTTCCTTCATTCAATTCTGGATGTGGTACGGGAACACGATGATTATTTTGATTGCAGGTGTCATGGGGATCAATCCAGCGATCTTCGAGTCTGCTGCGATTGATGGAGCTAACGGCTGGCAGACCTTCTTCAAGATTACCTTGCCAAGTCTGCGCACCATCATGCTATATACGTTAATTACGTCCATGATCGGCGGTCTGACGATGTTCGATATTCCGCAATTGTTCCTTCAAGGCGGACCGGACGACTCCACGCTGACCACCTCGATGTTTATCTATGGGCAAGCATTTAAAGGAAGCTATATGTATAACCGTGCGGCTGCCGCAAGTATGATTCTGTTCGTCATTGCCGCTGCATTGTCCGCCATCCTGTTCTATTTGATGCGTGACCGGGATGCGGCGAAATTAAATAAATTGATTAAGCAACAAAAGAAAGCAGAACGTGCAGCTATGAAAGGGGAGGTGTAAGCCATGGAAAAAATTAAAGAAGGCAGTGCGGTCGCTCTCCGAATTAATCGGACGATCGTATATGTCGTATGTATTTTGCTGGCACTCCTCAGCATCCTTCCATTCTGGATCATGTTCGTGAACGCTACGCGTTCAACGGCAGAGATCCAAGCGGGCCTTTCGTTGCTCCCATCTACTCATATGATGAGCAACCTGAAGGTACTGCTGGACAAGAGCTTTGATCCGCTTCAAGGCTTCATGAACTCGTTTATTATCTCGGGTTCGGCGACTTTGTTGACGGTTTATTTCTCGTCCTTGACAGCCTATGGTCTGGTCGCTTATAGCTGGAAGCTGCGTCAACCATTCTTTACCTTTATTATGGCAGTGATGCTGATTCCAGCACAGGCCAGCTCGATCGGTTTCTATCAATTTATGTACAAAATTCATTGGACCAACAATCTGTTGCCTTTGATTTTGCCAGCGATCGCAGCTCCAGCAGTTGTATTCTTCATGCGTCAGTACCTGCTGGGTACGCTCTCGCTTGAGATCGTGGAAGCGGCGCGCGTTGACGGCTCCGGTGAATTCAAGACATTTAACCGGATCATTCTGCCGCTGATGATGCCGGCGATTGCAACGCAAGCGATTTTCGCCTTTGTTGCGAACTGGAATAACCTGTTTATGCCGCTCATTTTGTTGACGGATAAGAGTAAATATACGATGCCGATTATGGTCAGCTTGCTGCGCGGCGATATTTACAAGACAGAATTCGGTTCGATCTACATGGGTCTGGCATTGACGGCGTTGCCTCTGTTTATCGTCTACTTCTTGCTGTCCCGGTACATTATTGCCGGTGTAGCGTTGGGCGGCGTCAAAGAATAATCGGGCAACTCACTTGCCTGGCTTGAAAGCCAAATGAAAGATGAATAACCTCCCCATTAAATAGAAGGCCTGTAGAGGGTCTGGATGGCTAACATGCTCATCCGGCTCATCTACAAGGCCTTTTTTGTATTCAGTGGATCAGGTTGATGTAGTTTGATTGATTTATACCGCTTTGCGGCGGAAGTACAACATCCCAGCGATCAGGAACAACAGGAAGCTGCCGAGAACCGTAATGAGCAAACTCTCGTACGGCAGGTTAAAGGCACCGTAATCCGCTTGCCCGCGCGGCATCATGGCCAGCAACGGCTGTGCCCAAGGATAGAAAGGGCCAATCTTGTCTGAATTGATGATCAGCAGATTTGGAATCGTCAGGGATACGTTCACCGCAAGCGGCGCTGCGAAGCTGGACCACACCAGCGAGACGCCCAGCTGTAAGGCAACCAGTGGCATACAGGCAATCCAGCCGCCGATAAGGCTCGTGGCGATCATCCCCCATGGCATTGGGCCAGAGATCCCTTGGAATAGGGCTACAATCAACAGGGCAGCTAGAAAGAGCAGCTGAGAGGCGGCTAATAAGACGGCAACGACGGTGAATTTGGCCAGATAAACTGCGCTCCGTGAGACAGGAAGCACCAGCAGCTGCTTCCAACCGCCGCCCGTGTGCTCATAACGGCAGAGGAACGACGGAAATAAGCCGGACATAATTGGCAGAAATAGTAGTGCATGAAGCATCGACATGGCGCTGATCAAGAGCGGCCAGACTGCTGCATCGGCCCCCTTTGGCAGATTAACCAGGGCGCCGATCAAGGCAGACAGGGCCGGGCTGATCAGCAGGACGAGCCAGAGGCGCGAGCGTGACATTTTGAGCCGTTCTGCGGCCAGTACGTTCAGGAACGTCTTCATCTTAATCCACGTCCTTTCGGTTGAAATGAACAAGTCCAGTCAACAGGATAACTGCGCCGCAGGCAAGTCCGGCTGCGACAAACCATTCGCGGTGTGGTCCTTCGAACCCGAACAACGGCCAGTTCAGTGGAAACCACTCGGACAGGTTCAATGTAAACGGCGAAAGGATGGAAATCGTGACGCCAAGGGATACCGGCAACGACTGGTTCCGATAGGAGAGCGACAGCCAGAGCTGGAGGGCCAGCAGCGGCAACGCGGCAAAAAACGGATAGAACCCAAGGCGAGCCAAATCCGCGTAAGGGATGGAACTGGCCTCGAAACCGAGAGCGATACCTAGAATTACGGTTACGACCGATAACAGCACGCAGGAAACGGACAGCAACAGGAAGCACAGCAGGAATTTGGCGCAATACACCGCGGTCCGTGAGATCGGCAGAGCCAGCAGTTGCTTCCAGGAGCTAAGCTGATGTTCGACGTTCGCCACTAGCGAGCTGACCAAGGTACAGCCGAGATATATCGCAATCGGCACGAAGAAGGAAATATTCTGCAGGAGACCTCCCCACAGGTCATCGGCATATTGCTTGGTCAACCAGTCGTAGCGCAGCCCGAAATTGAGCGCCTGCATGGCGACCAATCCGAGCGGAGCGAGAAAGATAAGAAACCAGATACCTTTACGCCGGATCTTCAAAAAGTCGGCTGAGAGGGAGCGTAACATCATACCGCGGTCCCCTCCCCAATGACCTGCATAAAGATATCCTCCAGCGACTTCTTCTTCTGCTCAACGCGATAGATCGCATGTCCGTTCTCCACCAGCTGTTTGACCAGGCGTGCGACCTGGGCGTCAGCCATCCCCGGGAACGAGAGAACTCCGCTTCGCAGCTTGCCGATGGCGCCTAGATCACGGGCTACCCAAAGGGCTTCATCCGGCTCTGAAACAACGAGTTCCATATCGTGAGCCGCCTGAAGCCGCAGATTGTCGATTGTATCCTGAAACACCATCCGACCTTCGCGGATAATGCCCACTTTGCTGGCCATCAGCTCCATCTCCCCGAGCAGGTGGCTGGATACGAGCACAGTGATGCCGTAACGCTTCGGCATGCTCTTAATTAATTCGCGGATCTCATGAATCCCGGACGGGTCCAGTCCGTTGGTCGGTTCGTCCAGGATGAGCAGTTCAGGGTTACCCAGCAACGATGCGGCGATGCCCAGGCGCTGCTTCATCCCCAGGGAGAAGCCCTTCACCGGCCGTCGTGCTTCGCTAGACAGCGAGACGATATCCAGCACCTCGTCGATGCGCGATTTCGGCACCTGCAAGATACGGCGGATCGCTTCCAAGTTGTCGATGGCGCTCAAATGTCCATAATAGGACGGGGATTCGACCAGCGAACCGATGCGGCGCAGAATCGCCAGCTTATCGCGTTGCAGCTCGCGGCCAAAGATGCGGATGCTGCCCGAAGTGGGCTGAATTAAGCCCAGCAGCATGCGGATTGTTGTGGTTTTCCCTGCACCGTTAGGTCCGAGGAACCCGTAGATGTCCCCCTTCGCAATCTCCAGGTTTAAGTGGTCCACGGCGTAACGGCCGCGATATTTTTTGGTTAAACCTTCCGTTTGAATGATCATTTCACTCACGAATTATCACCTCGTCATGATCATATCGCCCGGAGGTTAAAGGCAAAGGCGGGATAAGTTTAAGATTCGTTTAATTTTGGAGCGTGGAACATTTTTACACACAAAACGGGGATTGCTCCCTCACAAAAATGTATCATTGCAGGCATCGCGAATCGCTGAGATACTGCCTCCGAATCGAGGGAAAGGAAGCAGCTTTGGAGACAGTCTCTCTCCTTATTTCAACGACAATTTCGCCGCTGGATAAATATACACTTTCGTTCCGGCTTCACTGGATATGGTGGCTCGTGCGAGTCCCATTTCTCGGAGCAGCAGATCGACGATTTGCAGGCCTAGCCCCGCGCCTCCATTTGCGGAAACCGACCCCATGCCAGGGCCGTGGTCGCTGATCGTGAGAGCCGTAGTGCCCTCGTATGGCTCTACCGCAATCCCGGCATACCGACCCGATCCGGCATGGCGGACCAGGTTCTGGAACAGGTTATCGAGTACGCGGCGGAACCCTTGGGCATCCACGTTCCAGTAAATCGGCTGCTCTGGCAGCTCAATATCGGCTGTAATCCCGTTCTTCTCCCAGACAGGGTACCAGGCCGCCGCACTTTCCCGCACGATCCGCAGGATATCCAGCCGCTCCAAGGACATGGCATACCGTCCGCTGGAGAGCAGGTTGTACGATAACAGATGATCCATCAGTCCGGATAAATCACTGATTTTCGTCTCCATCAAAGCCAGGGATTGCTTTCCCTGTTCGGATAGAGATTCCTGACGGAGCGAATACAAATGGCTGCCCAGCACGGTTAACGGCGTCCGCAAGTCATGGGACAGGTGGCTGATCAGGCTCTTGCGCAGCTCCTCTTCCTCACGCTCCCGCTGGCGACTGTCCTTCAGGGCGAACACCATATGGTTAAAAGCGAGCTCCAATCGACCGATTTCGTCCGGACGCCCTTCCTCGATGGGGGACGGCAGACCATCGGGACCCGGACGGGTCATGCCGGCTTCCAGGCGCAGCAGGCGCTTGCGGATATCGCTGAAGAACAGATAGGAGAGCAAGACGAACGCCCCTAGCAGAATCGCGATAAACACGCCGTAAAAGCGATTGTCGCTAAACTGCTCCCCTTTTTGAATCACCATATATTTACGCGGGAGCTCCAGCACCATGAAGCCTTGTTTGGCTTGTTCGTCCCCGCCAATAAAAGCGACGACCGTAAAAGGATCAGCATCTACACGCTGCTTCATGAAGGCGATGGTATCCTCTAGGGACCATTGCGGGGGCACCGACGCTTGTTCCGGCAGCTGCAGGCGGGTCATGCCGGCGGTGTCGACCCAATACAGCGCGGCGTCAGGATACCGATGCTTCATCTCTCTAAGCTTCGCGTTGATGGTCTCGGCTTGAGCTCCCTCGAGCTCAGCAGCCGCTTGATGCCAAGCGGCCTCAATTTGTTTTCCGGTGCCATAAGGACGGATCTCGTGTCCGTAATGGTCAGGGTTTAGGAGCACATTCACCCCCCAGGCTGCAATGAAGCTGATAGGAATCATGACAGGAATAAAGACAAATGCGATCCCTAAAATCAAAACGTATCGCGTCAGCAGGGATTTACGGAACTTGCGCACTGGACGAAATTTCATGTTCTCACCCGATAGCCGATCCCGCGGATGGTTTCGATTACTTCAGGATTGGCAGGATCCCGTTCGAGCTTCTCGCGCAGGTGGCGGATATGCACCATCAAGGTTTTGTCCCCGTCGAGGTAGGGCTCGTTCCATACCGCCTCATAGATCTGCTCCTTGGTCAGGATTTGCCCGAGGTGGCGCAGCAGGTAGGCGAAAATATGAAACTGCTTGCCGGTCAGCACGATCTCCTCGTTGGTATCCTGATGGATAATCCGGTTTTCTTTCTCATACACAAGCAAATGTTTGATCCGCAGCGGCGCCGGGTCAGCAATCCCCCCGCTGCGGCGAAGCAGCACCTCGATTCGCGCGGCGAGCTCATCCGGATGGAACGGCTTCGTTAAATAGTCGTCGGCAAACTTCAATCCTTGCAGTTTGTCGTCAATCGAAGTGCGAGCCGATAGCATCAATACCGGCAGCTTCGGATACTTCTGCTTCAACCGTCCCCCAATCGTGAAGCCGTCTAACCCTGGCAGCATTACGTCCAGGATAACTAGTTGGCAATCGACAGCTTTCTCCACCGCCTGATCCCCGTGCTTCAGCCAGGTGACTGTATACCCGCGCGCTTCCAGGTTGGAGCTGACCCATTCCCCGATTTCGGGATCGTCTTCAATATATAGCAAATGTGTAGTAGGCATAATGACACTCCTCCTGACTCTATTTTGGCAAAAGACGGAACAAAAAGAAACGGGGGGTTCCGTGAAATATTTGTGATTGCAATCACAAGTCGGTGATTTTCCCTGTGCTACGTTGTTATTGAGAATGGTTATCAACGAAAGTCAACGAGACATTTCGAAGCTGAAATCAGATCGATTTCTATAAGGAGGGGTTAGGCGATGAGCGAACTGATTAATAACCGGGAGTATGGCGCACCGGAACAAAGCCGCCGGCAGCAGATGCTAAAGGAGATTATTAAGGAGCTGCATCAGGGGAAGAGCGTGGAGGAAGTGAAGGCGCGGTTTGAAGAGGCTGTCGGTGACGTGACGGTTGCGGAAATTTCTGCGATGGAGCATGCGCTGATGGATGAGGAGGGCATTCCAGTCGAAGAGGTTCAGCGGCTGTGCTCGGTGCATACGGCAATTTTTAAGGGCTCGATCGAGGACATTCACCGGTCGTCCAAGCCGGAGGAGCAGCCGGGGCACCCGGTGCATACCTTCAAGCTGGAAAATCGCGAGATCGAGCGGCTGGTGAATTTCAAGCTTCAGCTTCATCTGGACAAGTACCGAAAGGCCCCCAGCAGCGAGATCGTATACAAATTGTTAGAGGATTTAAACCTGCTGATGGATCTTGATAAGCACTATAGCCGTAAGGAAAACCTGCTGTTCCCGTATCTGGAGAAGTACGGCATCTACGGACCGACGAAGGTGATGTGGGGCGTGGACGACGGCATCCGCATGATGATCAAGGAAACGAAGGGCAAGCTGGCGGACGGCAGCGCGGATCCGGAGACGATAGTGATGGATCTGGAACGGATTATTAAGGAAGTCAATGAGATGATTTTTAAAGAAGAAAATATTCTGCTCCCGATGGCCCTTGAGAAGTTAACGGAGGACGAATGGGTCAGCATTGCCCGGGAAAGCGATCAGATTGGCTTCTGCTTAACCGCGCCGGAGCGCGAATGGATTCCAGAGCGCGTACCGCTGCAATCCTTGGGTGAAGAAGAGGAAGGAACCGCGCAGGCAGGTACGGAAGCAGGAGTTCCGCAAGGGTACGTTAAATTTGAGACCGGCGTTCTCTCGATGGAACAGCTGGAGGCGGTAATGAACCATCTTCCAGTGGATCTGACGTTTATCGATGAGAACGATGTCGTCCGATATTTCTCCCACGGTAAAGAGCGCATCTTTGCCCGGACGAAGGCGGTCATTGGCCGGACCGTACAAAATTGCCACCCGCCGCAAAGCGTCCATGTCGTCAACCAGCTGTTGGAGGATTTCAAGGCGGGGCGGAAGGATGTCGAGGACTTCTGGATTCCGGTGAAGGACAAATTTGTGTACATCCGCTATTTCGCTGTACGCAGTGAGGATGGACGTTATTTAGGAACGCTGGAGTTCACGCAGAACATCGCTCCTATTCGCGAGCTGCAAGGGCAGAAACGTATTTTGTCCTAGTTCCGAGCAAAAGCGGCTCGATCCTGTCCAATATGGCTTACTCCTCTTCTTGCATCCGGCGTTTGCATTTGCGAATGCCGGTTTTTTCATATAACGGAAACTACACTCGCTGACGCTTGCCTGTGATCTGTGTCATTTACGCAAAATCCCTTATCGGTATTGGGATTGCCGTTTCTTCCCTTCTCTTGACCGAACCGATGGGTTCGCTTATAGTTGGTACGTAGGAGAAAACTACTTGCGAAGGCGTTTTCAGTCATGGCGCGGAATAAAGCGGCGATGGATCGAGAATGGCCTTTTTGCACGTATAGGTACGTAAATGATCTATATATTTATGAAAAAGGTGGCTTGTGAAAATGTCTGAAAAAATCTACATTGGCGTTGACCTGGGAGGTACGGCAGTCAAAGTCGGCATTTGCAATGAAGAAGGGCAGCTTCTTCATACGTACGAAGGACCGACCGAAGTCGATAAGGGCGCGGATACGGTCGTGGCGAATATCGAGAAGTACGTCCGGCGTGTCGTGGAAGAATCGCCGTTCGCCTGGGAACAGGTGGCCGGGGTAGGCGCCGGGGTCGCCGGGTTTACGAATGTCCGCGAAGGGATCATCATTTTGGCGCCGAATGTAGGTTTGAAGGATTTCCCGATTCGCGCCATTTTGGAGGAGCGACTGGGCAAGCCAATCAAAATAGACAATGATGCCAATGTGGCCGCACTTGGTGAAGCTTGGGGCGGTGCAGGCAAAGGCATCGACAATTGCGTATGCTACACGCTGGGAACCGGCGTTGGCGGCGGGATCATCATTAACGGGAAGATTTATCAAGGCTTCTCCGGAATGGCCGGAGAGCTTGGACATATGTCTGTAGTTCCGGATCTGGAAGCGATCGGCTGCGGCTGCGGCCAAATGGGCTGCTTGGAAACCGTATCCTCGGCTACGGGGATTATTCGCATGGCAAAAGACGCTGTGGCGCGCGGTGACCGGACCTCGCTGGCTCATGTGGAGAACATTATGGCGAAGGATGTGTTTGACGCAGCTAAAGCGGGTGACGAAGCGGCAATTCGCATCGTGAACCGGGCGGCCTTCTATCTGGGCAAATCGATGGCGGCTGTCGCTGTCGTTCTGAATCCAGAGCTGTTTATTATCGGCGGGGGCGTGTCCAAAGCCGGTGACATTCTGTTTAACGAAGTTCGCAGCGTATTCGCCAAATTGACGCCGGAGCCGGTGCAACGCGGCATGCAAATCGTTCCTGCAACCTTGGGCAATGACGCGGGAATGGTCGGTGCCGCTGGCCTCTTCCTCCGTTCTTAATCATAAGGTAGTTCAAGAGGTCGTCTTTCCATCACGAAGCATCTAACGGACACCAGAGCCGTTATTTGCCTGTCGTGAACGGATGACAGTTTCTAGCGGACTGAGGAGACCTTATTTGTGGGAAATGCTGCTCAGTGGCCATTCTCAGAGCCCTTTAAGGTATCTGGGGTCCGTTACAGTGGGAAATAGCCGGGAAATCGAGAAATAGAGTCATTACGGTCCGTTACAATTAGATTATGGACAAGGAGAAGTACGCGAGGAGGGAATACTCATGCCGGAGAAAGAAACAAGTTCGGTCGCCAATCTGATCATTATCACGGGCATGTCGGGGGCAGGCAAGTCGCTGGCCGTGCGCAGTTTGGAGGATCTCGGATTTTTTTGCGTAGATAATTTGCCTCCGGTGCTGATTCCCAAATTCGCAGAATTGATTGAACAATCCAAAGGGAAAATCGCCAAGGTTGCGCTGGTCATCGACCTGCGCGGCCGGGAGTTCTTCACGGCGCTTTCGGAGTCGCTGGCATATATTAAGGAGCATTTCACCATTAAGTGTGAAATCCTGTTCCTCGATGCCACCGATTCGATCCTCGTGCAGCGGTATAAGGAGAGCCGCCGCCGCCATCCGATGGCCCCGGACGGGATGCCGCTGGACGGTATCCGGCTGGAACGCAAAATGTTGGATGATCTGCGGATGTCGGCAACTCAAGTGATCGATACCAGCAACATGAAGCCGGCACAGCTTAAGGAGAAGATCATTTCCCGATTCTCGCATTTGGAGAGCAGCAACCTATCGGTGAACATTACATCGTTTGGATTTAAATATGGGATTCCGATCGATGCCGACCTGGTGTTCGACGTGCGCTTCCTGCCGAATCCCCATTATATCGAGCAGCTGCGGCCGCTCACGGGACAAAACAGCGAGGTATATGAATATGTTATGAAGTGGCCGGAGACGCAGACATTCTTGGCTAAATTGCTGGATATGCTGCATTTCCTGCTGCCGCAATACCATAAAGAGGGGAAAAGCCAAGTCATCATCGGCATCGGCTGTACCGGCGGCAAACACCGTTCGGTTGCCATTGCCGAGTACCTGGGTAAGATGCTTGGCGTCAGCGAAACGGAAACGGTTCGCGTCAGTCATCGCGACGAAGGCCGGGACCGCTAACCAAGCCCCCTGCAAGTATAGAGGACATTCAAAAGGATAACCTGTTCCCTTTTTGAACCCTCATTAAGAGGTGAACCTAGTGATACATCGGGCTAAGGATATAAGAGTTCCGCGGATCGTTGTGATGGGCGGCGGTACTGGCTTGTCTGTCATGCTCCGCGGGTTGAAAGAGAGACCGCTCGATATCACGGCTATTGTAACTGTAGCCGACGATGGGGGCAGCTCCGGGATCTTGCGCAACGAATTACAAATGCCGCCGCCCGGGGATATTCGCAACGTACTTACCGCACTGGCTGACGTCGAACCGTTGTTGTCGGATATGCTGAACTATCGGTTTGCATCGGGTTCGGGGTTGGCTGGGCACAGTCTGGGCAATCTGATCTTGGCGGCAATAACCGATATTTCCGGTGATTTCGTCACCGCGGTGCGTGAGCTGAGCCGCGTCTTTGCCGTACGCGGGCGCGTGTTGCCGGCTGCGGGTCAGGCGGTCGTGCTGCACGCGGAGATGGAAGATGGTACAATCGTGACTGGGGAATCGAAGATCCCGGAGGTTCGAGGCAAGATCAAGCGCATTTTCCTTGAACCGGAAGAGGTCGAGCCATTGCCGGAGGCCGTAGAGGCCATTCGGGAGGCAGACGCTATTCTGATTGGACCGGGCAGCTTGTACACCAGCATTATTCCGAATTTGCTTGTACCGAAACTGGCAGAGGCGGTATTGGAAAATACTTCCGCAATCAAAATATTCATATGCAATGTTATGACCCAGCCGGGCGAAACGGACGATTATACGGTCAGCGACCATTTGCAAGCCGTGTATAATCACGTGGGCAAGCATTTGTTCGACTACGTTATCGTGAACGACGGCGAAATTCCGCCGCAGGTTCAGGATTTTTACGCGGAGAAAGGCGCCAAGCCCGTCCAGGTGGACTGGGATAACGTGACGGGTCAAGGCTATAAGGTGATTGCCGATACCCTGGTGTTGTTCCGCAGATATTTGCGGCATGATGCCGATAAATTAAGCCATCATATATACCAACTAGTTGAAAACTGGATTTTACGAAAGAGGTGAGTCTCTTGTCCTTTGCGGCGCAAACCAAAAAAGAGCTGACGATGGTCGAAGCCTCAGACTGCTGTGAGCAGGCTGAACTATCCGCCCTCATCCGAATGAACGGATCAGTGCAGGTTTCGAACAAGAAGATCGTTTTGGATATTTCCACCGAAAACGCCGCGATCGCAAGGCGGATCTACTCCTTGTTGAAGAAGCATTTCCACATTCACACGGAGCTGCTGGTCCGCAAAAAGATGCGCCTCAAGAAAAACAATGTCTACATCGTTCGCATTCCGGCTCGGGTGGAGGAGATTCTAAAGGAGCTGAAAATCGTCTCCGAGGGGTTTATTTTTCATCCCGGGATTAATCCGGAGCTCACACGGAAAAACTGTTGTAAGCGGGCTTATCTGCGCGGGGCGTTCATGGCCGGCGGGTCGGTCAACAATCCGGAGGGTTCGTCTTACCATTTGGAGATCGCCTCGATGTACGAAGAGCATTGCAAGGCGCTGGTCGATCTGGCGAACGAGTTTCATCTGAACGCACGTTGCATCGAGCGGAAGAAAGGCTTTATTTTCTACATCAAAGAAGGCGAAAAAATCATCGAGCTCCTCAGCATCATCGGCGCACACCAGGCGTTGTTCAAATTCGAGGACGTGCGGATTATGCGCGACATGCGCAATTCCGTCAATCGCATCGTGAACTGCGAGACGGCCAACTTGAACAAGACGATTGGCGCTGCGGTCCGTCAGATCGACAACATCAAGCTGCTTCAGAAGGAAGTGGGGCTCGAGAACCTGCCGGAGAAGCTGCGGGAGGTCGCCGAGGTTCGCCTGGCTCATCCGGATATGAACCTGAAGGAAGTGGGCGAACTGCTGAAAGGAACGGTCAGCAAATCGGGGGTAAATCACCGGTTACGCAAGATCGATGAGCTTGCTGAAAAAATTCGCGGAGGCTAATCTGGTTTTGCTGCTAGTGTGATTTGTACTCCGTATGCTATAATGATAGAAATTATAATGTCAACGAATGTGACGAAATGGATTGAATTCGTATAGGGGGTAAGTTTTCATGGTTAAACACCCGGTTACCGTTCGTTTGAAAACGGGGCTGCATGCTCGGCCGGCTGCGCTTTTCGTTCAGGAAGCGAATAAATATTCTTCAGAGATTTTCGTTGAGAAAGACGATAAAAAAGTGAACGCCAAGAGCATCATGGGGATTATGAGCCTTGCAATCAGCACAGGTACCGAGATTTACATTAGTGCGGAAGGTGCGGACGCTGAGCAGGCTGCAAACGCTTTAATCAATTTAGTCAGCAAAGAGGAGCTGGAGAACCAGTAAACGCTGGTTAAGCCTTAGCGAAACAAGGGGATGTTTCCGTGGAAGGATCACGGGATCATCCTTTTTTGCTTTATACTGCAACATTTGTCCACGATTTACGTTTAGAAGGTAAAATTACCAATCTTTAACCGAAAACAGAATGGAGGTCATGAAAAATGAAAACCTGGTTGAAGCCGGCAGCTTCTTTGCTGGTTGCGGGAACCTTGATTGCCGGAGGAATCTTTGTAAGCGGTGCCCTTAACGCACCGGTGCCGGTTTATGCGGATGGCGAAATGCAAAAGAATGTGGTGACAGTGGTGGGTAGCGGTGAGCTGTCCGTGAAGCCGGACGTGGCGTATCTGTCCATTGGCGTGGTGACGGAGGCCAAGACAGCGAAAGAGGCTCAAAGCGCCAATGCGACTAAAGTGGCTGCGCTGACGAAGCTGCTGAAGGAGACGTGGAAGATTGCCGACAAGGACATTCAAACCGGTCAATTCTACGTACAGCCGAACTATACGTACAGCGACAAGGAAGGCCAACAGATCAAGGGATATAGCGCTTCGCATTCGCTGGAGGTCACTTACCGGGATTTGTCGAAAGTAGGACAATTGCTGGATGCGGCGTCTGCGGCGGGAGCCAACCGGATCAATAATATTCGCTTCAGCACCGAAAATCCGGATCAGTACCAAGACCAAGTGATTCAAAAAGCGATGAATGATGCGAACAAGAAAGCCGCCTCGATCGCGAAAGCCGCCAACCGCCAGCTGGGCATTGTGCTTAGCATCAGCCAAGGCAGCACAAGCACGCCGATCTTCACGCAGAACGTGAAAATGATGGAAATGGCGGCAGCGGATTCTGCGGTGAGCACACCGGTGGAACCAGGCGAAATCGACCTGCAAACCACGTTAACAGTGATGTATGAGTTAAAATAAATAGTCAATTTTAGACCACCTCTCATTATTTGGAGGTGGTTTTGTTTTTGACTCCCATAGAACCCAACAAAAACTATTGTAACCCGCGCCAAAACAAGGTATAGTGAATATGCGAAAAAATGAATCGAAGTACCCGACAAAGCCATACCAATGGATATGGCTTTTTTTTCTTAGGAAGACAAGCCTACATTGAAGGAGTTGATGCAAAGATGATAGAACTGGCCGCGGTGGAGAAGCACTTTGCGGGACAGGTCGCCTTGCATCCGCTATCGCTCACGATTAAGGAAGGGGAATTCCTCACCTTGCTGGGCCCAAGCGGCTGCGGCAAGACGACGATTTTGCGCATGATCGCTGGGTTCGAGCAACCGACCTCCGGGAAAATCCTGTTGGACGGAAAGGACCTGACGAATTTGCCGCCAAATCGCCGGGATTTGAACCTTGTCTTTCAACATTATGCTTTATTTCCTCATATGACGGTGGAAGAGAATGTCGCCTTTGGATTGAAGATGAAGAAGATGCCGATCAAGCAGCAACAGGAACGTGTGCGGGAGGCGGTTGAAATGACGCAACTGACCGCGCTCACGAAGCGATACCCGCACCAGCTGTCCGGCGGGCAGCAGCAACGGGTGGCCATCGCGCGGGCGATCGCCAACAAGCCGCGGGTGCTGCTATTGGATGAGCCGCTGGGCGCGCTCGACCTGCAGCTTCGTAAGAGCCTGCAGGCTGAACTTAAGCAGCTGCAGCGCAGCTTGGGCATTACATTCGTTTACGTCACGCATGACCAGGAAGAAGCGATGATGATGTCTGACCGCATCGTCGTGATGAACAGCGGCAGAGTGGAGCAGATCGGCACCCCGCGGGAAATTTACGCACAGCCGGCCACGTTGTTTTCGGCCACCTTCGTGGGCGAGAACAATATTTTCTCCCGAGACGGGCAGTTATTCGCTGTGCGTCCGGAGAAGCTCAAGGCCGTACAGAGCGGGGAAGGCGTCGAAACGAAGCGCAGCGGCGAGCTGATGGACGTGCAATACCTCGGCGGCGTGCATAAGCTGATCGTGCAGCTGGAGAATGAACCGATGACCGTATCCATTGTGCTGGATGTCAACGATGAGCGTACGTGGCAAATCGGGGAGACGGTTGGGGTGGATTGGAAGCCGGAGGATGAGGTGGTCATCGGATCATGAAAAAATCTGGCTTAAGCATGCTGCCGGTGTTCCTGTGGTTATGCCTGTTCCTGGTTGTGCCAATGCTGATCGTCGTAGGCATCTCTTTTATGGGACGTGACGAACTGGGCAATGTGGTACTGGACTTTAATTTGGATGCCTATGCGTTATTTTTTGACCCGTTATATTTGGGCATCTATTGGGATACGATTGTGTTATCCGTGCTGACGACCGCACTATGTCTATTGCTTAGTTACCCGTTGGCCTATTATATTGCAAACGCCGGTCCGAGAATGCAAACCTGGGGCCTTGTGCTAATTACCGTGCCGTTCTGGATCAACTTCCTGATCCGTACCTATGCCTGGGTGCTGCTGCTGCGGACGCAAGGGATCGTAAATGAGTTCTTGCTTCGCATCGGACTGATCTCCGAGCCGTTGCAGATGCTGTACACGAAGGGCGCGGTGTTGCTCGGCATGGTATATACGTTTATTCCGTTTATGGTGTTGCCGATCTTTGTCGCGTTGGAGCAGATGGACAAACGACTGCTGGAGGCGGCCAGCGATTTGGGCGCGTCGCGCTGGAAAGCGTTCTGGCACATTACGCTGCCGCAAACGAAGTCGGGGATCATGACGGGTTCTGTGCTGGTGTACGTTTCGACGACCGGCATGTTTGTCGTGACGGATATCCTCGGCGGGGCGAAATCGGCGATGATCAGCAACATCATTCAAAGTCAGTTTCTTGGGGCACGCAACTGGCCGTTTGGTTCGGCGCTGTCCGTGATCTTCGTGATCACCTCGCTGATTCTGATTGCGCTGTTTAATCGGGCGATGACGTCCCGGTATCAAAGGGTGCGGGAGGTGCGTTCATGAAAACCAAAAGCCATCCGCTGCTCGGCGTTCATTCGCTGATTATGATGATTTTCATCTATGTGCCGATTCTGTTTATCGTAGCTTACTCATTTAACAGCTCCAGGTTGGCTGCAGATTGGAGCGGTTTTACGTTTGACTGGTACATTTCGCTGTTTGATAATCGCCATGTTATGGAGGCGCTGGCCAACAGCTTAACTGTAGCGATCGTTTCAACGGTGATCTCGACGGTGCTTGGCACGCTGGCGGCGCTCGCGATGCGGAAGATCGGACGTCGCTTGAAGTCGGGGATGGGCGGCTTGCTGTATTTGCCGATTATCATTCCGGATATTATCATGGGCTTGTCGTTGCTGGTGCTGTTTAATCAGCTCCATATGCCGCTGGGCAAAATCACGATCATCATCGCTCATATCACGTTCAGCTTGTCCTATGTCTACGTTGTTGTCACCACCCGGCTTTCCGGTATGGGAGGTCAACTGGAGGAAGCGGCGCAGGATTTGGGGGCGAGCTCGTGGCAAACCTTCCGATATGTGACGTTGCCGCAAATTGCTCCGGGTATTATCTCCGGGGCCTTGATCGCGTTTACGCTGTCTTTGGATGATTTCATGGTCAGCTTCTTTGTCAGCGGGCCAAATTCGACCACATTGCCGATATATATTTATGGGCAGGTCAAACGGGGTATTTCCCCGGAAATTAACGCATTGTGTACGATTTTGATTTTGGTGACGGTCATTTTGATCTTCCTGGCGCAATTTGTACTCAATCGCGGCAAGGGCCAGAAGAAACAATCATTGCTGCCATTTTAGGCGATTTTTGATATTCTTTAAGACGATAATCGAAGGGAGATTGGGAATTGAACAAAAAGAGATGGGCCGGTCTCGTACTGGCAGGGATGTTGGTTGCCGGACTGTTGTCGGGTTGCGGATCATCGAAGGAGACGCTTAACATTTACAGCTGGGCCGATAACTTTGACGAAGAAGTGCTGGAGCAGTTCGAGAAAGAGTTCGACGTAAAGATCAATTATGACGTATTTGCCAACAATGAGGATTTGCTGGCTAAAATTAAGGCGGGCGGCGGCGGTTACGACTTGATTCAACCGTCCGATTATATGGTGGCCACGATGATCAAGCAGGATCTGTTGGCACCGCTGGACATGAACAACATTCCGAACTTCGCCAACCTGTCTGACGCTTATAAGAACCCTGCCTACGATCCGGGAAATAAATACTCGATCGTATACACCTCAGGGGTGACGGGGATTGCATACAACAAGAAATACGTGAAAGATGAGATCAACAGCTGGGAAGATCTGTGGAATCCGGAATACAAGGGCAAAGTCATTTTGCTGGACGATAACCGCGAAGTGATTGGCATGGCCTTGAAAAAGAACGGATACTCCAATAGCTCCACCGACGAAGGGGAAATCACAACGGCTGTGGAGGACTTAAAGAAGCTGCTGCCAAGTGTACTGGCCTTCGATACCGACAACATCAAGCAAAAAATGATTCAAGAAGAAGGCTGGATCGCCACTGTATGGTCGGGTGACGCTTCCTACATTGCTCAAGACAATCCCGATGTCGCTTATGTGGTACCTAAGGAAGGCGGCACGATCTGGTCGGATAACTACGCGATTCCGAAGGATTCGAAGCATAAAGAGCTGGCTGAGAAGTTTATCAACTTCATGCTTGATCCGGAAGTAAGCGCGAAGAACTACGAAGCAATCGGATACAGCGATCCGAATGTGAAAGCTGCGGAGTTCCACAGCGAAGAATACCGGAACGACAAGATGATTAATCTGTCCGAGGATGAGCTGTCTCGTACTGAATGGCTGGGTGACGTAGGCGATAAGCTGCAGCTGTACGACCGGTACTGGACCGAATTGAAGAGCGGCCGCGAGTAAGATCGGCTTACCTATTGCAACAGCGCCAGGCGCTTTCCGTGAGGGAAGGCGTGCTGGCGTTTTTGCGTACATGAATTTTTGCCACCCGGGTCATAATTTAGGTATTAACCGATAGAGGGTGGCGATAACAAGTGAAGCGTAATACGGTAAAAATGATCACTTCGCTGATGACCGCAGGCTTGATGATCTCCGGCTTGACCGTTGTTCCGGCAGAAGCCGCGCCGCAGGCTCCGGTCCAGATCAGCGGGGAGAAGCCAGAGACAGGCTCGGCAATGGTGCAGGAGCGGCAAGGCGTTAAAATCACGAATCATACGATCGTGAAGAAAATTCCCGAAGCGTCGATTAAAGTCGACTATCCGCAGGTGAGCGGATTAAAGCACAAGTCGGTACAGAAGAAGATCAATAAGCTGTTTAAGGTAAAAGCCGAGAAATTTGTGGCCAATGCGTTGAAGGAAGCGAAGGCGGGACAACCGTCGACACAAAGTGGGAACCCCTATGAGTATGTCGGTACTTACAAAGTGACGTACAACCGTGACGGGGTGCTCAGTCTTTATCAGGATTGGTACTCTTACACTGGCGGTGCGCACGGGATTACCGTACGTGACGGCTTGACCTTCCGGCTGGATAACGGAAAGCTGCTGACGCTGGACGAGCTGCTCCGGGCAAACCCGAATTATCGCAGCATCGTGGATCCGGAAATTGCCAAGAAGCTGCAGGAGACGGAAGGCTACTTCGGAAACTTCAAAACGATCGGCTCGAATCCGTCGTATTATGTGAAGGACGAGGGCGTGACGATCTTTTTCCAACTGTACGAATACTTGCCTTACGTGTTTGGTTTCCCGGAATTCTACTTCCCGTTTAGCCAACTGCTGCCGCCGGGAACGAATCCGTTTGATTTCAACACACGCTGAGGTTTTGTCGAATCTAGGGTCATGCCCTCTTGGCTGCATTCGCGGCTGAGGGGGTTTTTTGCTGAATGCGATCTGCGGGCCAGGGCCGATATTCTCTCTTGCGTTTTCCGATAAAACGTTTACAATAAAAGCATTGCAACTTATGTTAACGTTAACAACGAGTAAACTACGGAGCTGAAGGAAGGGAGAATGAGAAGTGGCGAAGACATTTTTAGGGGAAAACTTTCTGCTTGGCAGCGAGACAGCGGCGAAATTGTATCATCAGTATGCGAAGGATCTGCCTATTATCGATTATCACTGCCATTTAAGCCCGCAGGAAATCTATGAAAACAAGACGTTTCGCAACTTAACCGAGGCTTGGCTGGGCGGCGACCATTACAAATGGCGGGTGATGCGGGCTTGCGGCATCGACGAGGAACGGATCACCGGCGGGGCGGATGATTACGATAAGTTTCTCGCTTGGGCGAAGGTGGTGCCGCAGCTGCTGGGGAATCCGCTGTACCATTGGACGCACTTGGAGTTGCAGCGTTTTTTTGGGATTGATGAGTTGCTGAATGAGGAGACTGCACCGGTCATCTGGGAACAAGCGAATGCCCAGCTGCAAAGTGAAGGATTTGGCGCGCGAGATTTGATTACGAAGTCGAAGGTGACGGTGGTCTGCACTACGGATGATCCGGCGGATTCGCTGGAGTACCATTTGAAGATCAAGGAGCTGGAAGGCTTCGATACGTTGGTGCTGCCGAGCTTCCGTCCAGACAAGTTCCTGGAGATTAATCGCGATACCTTTAAACCTTGGCTGGCGAAGCTGGAGGCGGCGGCGGGTAAGTCGATTCAGGGATATGGAACGCTGTTGGATGTGTTACGGGAACGGATCGACTTCTTCCATGAGGTCGGCGGGCGCGTATCAGACCACGCGCTGGATACGCTGGAATACGAGGAAGCGACGCTGGAGGAAGTGGAAGCGATCTTTGCTAAGGCGCTGAGTCAGGGTTCGGTGACGCCGGAGGAGGAACGGAAATACAAATCGTATACGATGGTGTTCCTCGGCAAGGAGTACGCCGCTCGGGGCTGGGCGATGCAGCTGCATATCCATGCGTTGCGGAACACGAACACGGCGATGCTCCGGCGGCTGGGTCCGGATACGGGCTATGATGCGATTAACGACGGTCCTTTGGCTGAAGCGCTGGCCCGATTGCTGGACGCCATCGAGCAGGAGGGCGGGCTGCCGAAGACGATCCTGTATTCGCTGAACCCCAATGATTACTGGGCGTTAGCCAGCATTATGGGCAGCTTCCAAGGCGGGGGCGTTCCTGGTAAAATCCAATTTGGCACCGCTTGGTGGTTCAACGACAACAAGGACGGTATGATTCAGCAGATGCACACGCTGGCCAACTTTGGCGTGTTGTCGCAGTTCATCGGGATGCTGACGGACTCCCGCAGCTTCCTGTCCTATACGCGGCATGAATACTTCCGCCGCCTCTTATGCGACGTGCTTGGCGATTGGGTGGAGCGCGGCGAGGCGCCGGAGGACTATGCTCTGCTGGGCCGGATCGTCACGGATATTTGCTACGGCAATGCTAAGCGGTATTTTGCTTTTCCCGAAGCATAGAAAGGATTGACGCTGTTGTATGTCCGCTACGATCAAAGACATCGCCAAGCTGGCGAATGTCTCGCATATGACGGTTTCCCGGGCGTTGAACAACAGCCCGCTGATTAAAGAGGAGACCAAACGCAAGATTATGGAGATTGCTGAGCAGCTGAACTACGTGCCGAATTATAATGCCAAAAGTTTAGTGCTGCAGCGTTCGCATACGATTGGATTGTTTTTTACGAGTATGGTTCAAGGGACTTCCTCCAGCTTCTTGGCCGAGGCGATCCGCGGTGTGAGTCAGGAGGTTGGCGTCCAGTACAACTTGTTTCTGCGGGGGATCGACGATTTTGAGGACTTTAGCTCAATCCATCGGCGGCGGTTCGACGGCATCCTGCTCATGAGCCAAAGTGAGCGTGACGACACATTTATTCGTCATGTGCGGGAGCAAGGAATTCCTCTGGTCGTGCTGAATCGGAATGCAGACGATCCGACCATCGTCAATTTCGTGTCCAATGACCGGGCAGGGGCTTACGAGTTGACGCGATACTTGGCGGGCTGCGGGCATACGCGCATTGGCCTGGTAGAGGGAATCGCCGGCTATAAGTCGACGCAGGAGCGCAAGGAAGGGTATTTGCGGGCGATGAAGGATGCGGGCTTGGCCGTACGGGAGGAATGGCTTGCCCAGGGCTGCTACGACGTGGAGAGCGGTTATCTGGCGATGCACCGGTTGCTGGCGTTGCCGGAGCGGCCAACTGCGGTGTTCTGCTGCAACGACGACATGGCCATCGGTGCGATGAAGGCAGCGACAGAGGCGGGAATGCGGATTCCAGCGGATGTCTCGGTCGTTGGCTTTGACGACATTGGCTTCTCGCATTACACGAATCCGCCACTGACGACGGTGAAGCGGCCGATTGAGCAGCTTAGCCGGATGGGCGCGCGCAAAATCCTTGAGCTGATCGACGGGGCGGCGGCCGGCGGGGAGCTGGTGCTGCTGGATACGGAGCTGGTGCGGCGGGAGTCGGTGGAGGAGCCGCGTGCTCATCTGTAGGTGCGAGCGTTTCCGGCTGTATGTTTTATCGGCGCAGTAGCAGCCAGGAGGCCCACGCAAGCGTCTCCGGCGGCACGGCATCGGCTGTGCGACGGCCGTATGAGGCAGAAAACTGCACTTTTGCAGGAATTGCGAAAAACAAACCCGCCAGAGAGGATAACCTTTCTTGGCGGGTTTTTCAAGTGAGAGAGCTTGTTGCTGTTGTTATTGCCGTCGCTGTTGCTGGTTGCGGCTTAACCGACTTCGACCGGCACGAGCTTGAACTCGTTCACGTCCGCTAGGCCGCGGTTGGTGATCCGCAGCTCCGGAATAACCGGCAGGGCGATCAGTGAAAACGTCATGAACGGCGCGTTCAGTTGACAGCCGAGCTGTTTCCAGGCGGCCTCCAGCTCATTCACCTGGGTGACCACCGTCTCCAGCGATTGATCGGACATCAGGCCAGCGATGGCCATCGGCACGGCAGCGAGCACTTGGCCGTTCAGGACGGCGATCATGCCGCCGCCCAGCTTCGCCAGCTCGTTGGCAGCAAACACCATGTCCTCGGGATTTGTCCCCATGACGATGAGGTTATGGCTGTCATGGGCAACGGTGGAGGCCACGGCTCCTTGCTTGAGCCCAAAACCGCGCGCGAAGGCGAGGGACAGCTCGCCGGAACCGCGGTGGCGGTCGATGCAGGCCAGCGTGGCGATGTCCTGCTCGGCGCCCGGACGCACGACGCCATCTCCGTCAACCGGAACGGTTGCCGTCCCCTTCGCCGTGCGGGCGCTGTTCTCGATCACGTCGACAACGTGGATCGTCGTTTCCGCTTGGCCGCTGGCGCTGCGGTAGAGGAAATCGTCGGCGGTCAGCGGACGCGCTAATTTCACCGAAGCGCGCGCCTGCGCCGGGTACGGGTACGCCGGGAACGGGACGCAGAGCTGTCCGGCGTCATAGGCGACTTTGCCGTCGGTGATGACCGTCGACGGCTCCATCCGCCGCAGGTCGTCGATCAGCAGCAGGTCCGCGCATTTGCCTGGCGCAATGCCCCCCACATCGCCGTCGACCTTAAAGTACCGCGCCGTATTGATCGTCCCCATCTGGATCGCCGTCACCGGGTCGACGCCCTCTTCAATCGCCCGGCGTACGACATGGTTCATGTGACCTTTTTCAATCAAGGTTTGCGGATACACATCGTCGGTGACCAGCATAATGTTCGAGGTGTTCACCTTATCCTCGGTGACGACCTTGATCACTTCCTTGACGTCATGCCACGCCGATCCCTCCCGGATCATCAGGTGCATGCCGAGGCGCAGCTTGGCGAGCCCTTGCTCCCGGGTCACGGTCTCGTGGCAGGAAGTCACGCCTGAGGCGATGTAAGCCTGGAGCATCCGCTCGTCGTCGCTTGGAAAATGACCGGTGACGGTTTTGCCCGCTTCCATTGTGGCTTGGATTTCGCCGAGCATTTTCGGGTCTCCGAATACGACGCCAGGGAAGTTCATGACTTCGCCCAGCCCCTCAACACCGTCCCAAGTCATCCCTTCGGCAATATCGCGGGTGTCCAGCGACGCCCCGGCATCCTCTAAGTGATCGGTGGCAGGTACGCAGGAAGGAAAGGTCGTATATACCTTCAGCGGCAAGGCCTGGCCCTCCTCGTGCATCCAGCGCACGCCCTCCGCCCCGAACACATTGGCAATTTCATGCGGGTCCATAAAAATACCGGTCGTTCCTTTCGGAAGCGCAGCTTTGGCAAACTCCGCCACCGACAGCATGGTGCTCTCCACGTGCATATGCCCGTCCAGGAGCCCGGGAACGAGGTGACGACCTGCCGCATCGATCACGACGGTGTTCTCGCCAATGGTGTGCGTTGCGTCCCCTACGAAGGCGATCCGCCCTTCAGCCACCGCAACGTCCGTATTCGGCAGCAGCTCTCCGGTATACACATTGACTAAGGTGCCGCCCTTAACCACCAAATCGGCTTTGGCTTTGCCCATGGCGACATCCGCCAACGTACGGCTTACTTCATACAATTTTTTTCTGGATTCCATTTCCCGGTTCGCTCCTTTAAACAATGTCGTTCAAAAAGTCAGACTTCTAACGCTTGCCACCGACCTTATTCCTGCCAAAATCACGATGTTTCAACTGTAACGCTTACCAGACTGCTTATTTCCCCCGTATCTGCCTATAAATAGGCATTTCCGTCGAAATAGTGTTTCTCAGCGTCGTTAGAGCCGCGAGCACGCTAATTTCGCCCCAATAGTGCTTCTCATCAGCGTTAGAGCAGAATGGCTACTAGATGCACGTCATCGACAGCAGGGTTACAGCAAAAGTGCAATTAGATACGGGTCATCATCAGCAGGGTTGTCAGCAGAAGTGCATCTAGATACCGGCTATCGGCAGATGTGCTGTCGTAGAAGGCTGCCAGCAGAAGTGCTACGAGATACACGCCATCAGCAGCAGAGTAGCCAGCAGATAGGCTACCCGCAGACGGGCTATCAGCTGAAAGACAGTCAGCAGAACGAAGGCTTATCTAGAGGCTATGTGCCTGTAGTAACTTGCGATCCGACTTTTTGAACCTTCGCGTTAAGTTATTTAAAGATTAATATAACAAGAAAGGCCGCTCCTCGAACAGTATTTTCTGTTCGGAGAGCAGCCTTTTTTTATATCGCCTTAAGCTTTGGCTGGATTCACTTTCTCGATCACTTGGTCGATCAAGCCATATTCCTTCGCTTCTGCCGCGCTCATGAAGTAGTCGCGGTCGGTGTCCTTCTCAATCCGTTCCAGCGGTTGACCCGTGCGTTCCGAGAGGATTCGGTTCAGTTTATCGCGCATCTTGAGGATGCGGCGAGCGCGGATCTCGATGTCCGTCGCTTGACCTTCCGCTCCGCCGAGCGGCTGGTGAATCATGATTTCGCTGTTAGGGAGCGCATAACGTTTGCCAGGCGCACCTGCGTTCAACAGGAAGGCGCCCATCGAAGCGGCCAACCCAACGCAGATGGTGGAGACGTCCGCTTTGATAAATTGCATGGTATCAAAAATCGCCATACCGGCCGTAATGGAACCGCCAGGGCTGTTAATGTAGAGGTGAATGTCCTTGGTTGGATCTTCCGCGTCCAGGAACAACATCTGAGCAATGATGGAGTTGGCCACAACGTCGTTAACTTGCGAGCCCAGGAAAATGATCCGGTCTTTGAGCAGACGGGAATAAATGTCATAAGCGCGTTCGCCGCGGTTGCTTTGTTCTACGACCATAGGAATATAACTCACCGATAAAACCTCCTTAAAATTCGGGTGTTCAAGTGAATCGCCCCGTTGAATGGAATGGTTTGGGATTCATCATCTCCATCTAAGAATTGACGGAAATGATGAGGATTAATCTCATCATAAACAATTTATTTGAGAAAGTCAAAGAAAGTCAAACTCAAGATAATAAAAAAGTCCAGAACACTTCTGTGACAGGACTTTGCATGTGTATGATATGGCGCGCCCGCGAGGAATCGAACCTCGATCTCAGGCTCCGGAGGCCTACGTCATATCCATTGGACCACGGGCGCAAATTTAGCGAACAAAATAGATTATATGGCATTTCCACACAAAATGCAAGGTGTAGATCCAAAGGTTTTGCAGAAAATAAATGGGAACCCCCAAAGAGGTGCGACGGATCGTTTTTTGTAAGGGATCAAAAAATAGGGGATTGTCATGAAAGCGTTTCTATGGTAATTTGAGGAATATAAAAACGTTTTTATAGACAAGGGTGTAATCAGGGATGGGGAAAGTCACCATTAAGGATGTAGCCAAGGCAGCAGGGGTTTCGATCTCTACGGTATCCAACGCGCTGAACGATGTGGATGTGTTGAATCCGGAGACCAAATCCCATGTGCTGAAGGTTGCCAAGCAGCTCAATTATGTACCGAACTTAAACGGGAAGCAACTGAAGTCGAAGAAGACGAACATGCTTGGTTTTTTTACGACGAGTGTATCCGGGCCTTATTTTTACATTTTGGTGGAGTCGATGGCTCGCGAGAGCGAGCGGTTGGGTTACGGTCTGCACGTCATGGTTACTGCCGATAAGCAAACGATTATCAGCAATATTATGGGGCGCCGGGTGGATGGCGTGATCATCTACGAAGAATTGCGGGTGGATGACCATGATATCGCGATGATGGAGAAGGACAAGATCAAGGCGGTATTTCTGGATCGGGTGATTCAGAAGGAAACGATGGGGACCGTGATTTTCAATTCGTATGCGTCCGCTTATGAAGCGACCAAATACCTGATCAGCCTAGGCCATAAGAAAATCGCCTACATTTCCGGCGTCGATACGATGTATGACAGCGTACAGCGGAAAGAGGGATATCTCGCGGCCTTGCGGGAGCATCAGCTGCCGATCGATGAGGATTTTATTGTGCAGGGGTATTTTGAGGAAGAGAGTACCTATAATGCGATCCGGGCGTTTATTCACAAGCATCCGGGCAAAGTGCCGGACGCGATTTTGGCCGGTAACGATTTGAGCGCCATCGGGTGTATCAAAGCGTTGCGTTCGTATGGCCTTGAAGTTCCAAGGGACATCAGCGTCGTAGGGTTTGACGATATTGATATTGCTCAGTATTTTACGCCGCCTCTGACGACGGTTCGTAATCCAATCGCCAGACAAGGGATCCTGGCAGTTAATCACCTGGTGAACATGATTAAGAAGCAGGAACAGGGCAAGGTGCAGAAGCTGGATGGTCAATTAATTGTGCGGGGCTCAAGTCATGTACGTTTAGGCTAAGAGAAGCTGAGACGGAGCTGAACTTGAGCTCAGCGAAAATTGTAAGCGGTTAATTAAAGGGATTCTATTGCTAAAAATAAAAACGTTTTTATCCATACGGGATAAAGAGAGGAGCGCAAAATGGCGAAGTCAGCTGTGTCAGCCAAAAAGCCGATGGGAATCCGAGTGAAACAGTTCTTTATCGATTTCGGCAGGCAGTGGGAAATCCAGTCGATGATCTGGCCGGGTATTATTTTTATGATTATTTTTTGCTACATCCCCATCTACGGACTAACGATCGCTTTCAAAAATTATACCGTCATCGATACGTTAAGCTCCGCTCCATGGGTAGGCTTGGAAAACTTTAAGATTATCGCCACCGACAAATACTTCTGGGAATCCGTGGTGAATACGCTGGGGATCAGCTTCCTGAAGCTGGCCATCGGCTTCGTGATCCCAATTATTCTCGCGATTATGATCTACGAGGTCGGAATGGGGCGGTTCAAAAAAATCGTGCAGACGATCTCGTACCTGCCGCACTTTTTGTCTTGGATCGTACTTGGCGGGATGCTGATCACCTGGTTTTCGACGACCGGGATGTTCAACCAACTGTTACTGGACTTGGGCTTGATCTCGAAGCCGCAAAATATCCTGCTTGATCCGGGCAAGTATTGGTGGATCGCGGTGCTGTCGGATGTCTGGAAAGAGGCGGGCTGGGGAACGATCCTATACCTCGCCATCATGGCCAAGATCGACCCGACCTATTATGAAGCTGCGAAGATCGACGGGGCAAGCCGGCTCCGGCAAATTTGGAACATCACGCTGCCCAATATGCGGATGATTATCAGCTTGAACCTGATTCTGACCATCAGCGGCCTGCTTGGCTCCAACCTGGACCAAACCTTGGTGCTGATGAACTCTCAGAACCGTGAAAGGGCCGAGGTGATTAACTCCTATGTGTACCGGATGGGGTTAACACAGGGGGACTTCTCCTACGCGACCGCCGTAGGACTTGGGGTTTCGGTCGTATCGGTTATTTTGTTGGTGCTGGCAAATAAGGTGACCAGCAAACTCAACGATAATCAATCTGTCCTGTAAGGAAGGAGCAGCAGCCATGAATCGAAAGGTGCTCAAACGGGATCTCGACAGCAGAATCTTTGATACGGTGAACGCGACGATCCTGATCATATTTACGATTGTTATTGTGATTCCGCTCTGGAACGTCATTGTCTCTTCCTTTAGTTCGGGACGAGCTCTTGCTGAAGGCGGGTTTGTCTTCTGGCCAAAGGAGTTTTCCTTGGAGAACTACCAGGCGGTGTTTCGAGACGATACGATTTGGCAGTCGTTCCTGATCTCGGTCCTCAAGACGGTGATCGGCGTTGTGACTCACGTCTTCTTCTGTGCGATGATCGGCTACGGTCTGAGCAAGAACAATGTCCGCGGTCGCAAGCTGTACGTGACGATGGGCGTTATTACGATGTTTTTCTCAGGCGGCATGATCCCGACGTACTTGCTGATTAAATCCCTGGGGCTGCTGAACAGCTTCTGGGTGTATATCATTCCGGCTTTGTTCAGTTATTACGATGTCGTGATCTTAATGAATTTCTTCCGTAACGTGCCCGATTCCCTGGAGGAATCCGCCAAAATCGACGGTGCCGGTGACTGGAGAATTTTCCTGAAAATCTTTATCCCGTTATCTATGCCGGCGATGGCGACCATCGCTCTGTTCAACGGGGTGAGTCAGTGGAATGACTTTTTGACAACCAAGCTGTACATCACAGATGAATACCTGTATCCGCTGCAAATGAAGCTGTACGAAATCATTGTGCAGTCCCAGACTCAATCGATGCAGAACATCGCGGGTTCCGTCGTGATTGAAACGACGACCAAAGGAGTTCAACTCGCAACAATTGTGATTACGACTTTGCCGATTGTTGTGATTTATCCATTATTACAAAGGTACTTCATCTCGGGCATGATGCTGGGGGCGGTGAAGGAGTAACGCATCCGCATGAAACGCTAGGCTTGATCAGCGAGTTGGACTAGCTATGCTTCTTACAAAAAAAGGAGGGTACAACGAATGCTTAAGTTGAACAAAAATCTTGCAAGAAAAGGGATGACCGCTTGCGCAACTCTGCTCACCGCTGCGCTGATTGTTACCGGCTGCGGCGGCTCTGGCGGCAGCTCGAAGGCAGCCAAAGAGGTATCTCTGGATGATCGCTATGCCTTGGACGCGAATACGCCGGCTTGGAAGCTGGATAAGAAAGAAGAGCCAACCCAGCTGACTTGGTACGTGAACGCCGATTGGTGGAATACCGACTTCGGTAATGATGTGGTCACGAAGAAGATCAAGGAAGATTTGAACATTGATATCAAATTTATTACCGGCGATGACACCAAGCTGAATACGTTTTTTGCCGGAAGCGACATGCCGGACTTGATCACCGTATTCGATTCCAATTCGGCCGTCGTGCAGAAGGCCTCTTCCTGGGCTTTACCGCTGAACGAGCTGGCGGAGAAATACGACCCTTATTTCAACAAAGTCGCTGCGCAAGATACGCTCAACTGGTTTAAGCAAGAGGACGGTAATACGTACGGTTACCCGAACTACTCTAACACGCAGGCTGATTATGACAGCGGTAACATTCCTGCGAAGACCGCTTTTGTGATTCGCAAGGACGTGTATGAAGCGCTGGGCGAGCCTAAGTTCGGTACCCCTGAGGAATTCAACAATGTGATGCAGCAAATTAAAGACAAATTCCCGGATCTGATTCCGTTTGGATTTAACTCAATTGGCGAAGGGACGGGCTCCTTAGGGGATGTGTTCCAAGACTTCCTTGGCGTACCGCTGGAAACGGAGAACGGCGAGTTCTACAACCGCAATCTGGACGAAGATTATCTGACTTGGCTCAAAACGTTAAATGAAGTTCATAGAGCTGGCAATATCAGCGACGACAGCTTTGCCGATGACGGCCCGGCTTTTGAAGAGAAAGTGAAAGCTGGCAAATACGCCACGATGTTGCTGGACGGAACGCCGCAGCAAGGCGGTAATTTGCAAATCTTCGCCACCGCTCATCCGGATCAAGCCTACCTGGCAATCGACGGACCGCAAAGCACAGTGGGCAACACGCCGAAGCTGAACCAATCCGGGATAACCGGCTGGATGATCAGCTTTATCACGAAGCAATGCAAAGACCCGGCGAAGGCGATTCAAATTTTTACGTACCTGTTGGATGAAGAAGGCCAAATGCTGATGAACTACGGCATCGAAGGCGAGACCTATACGAAAAATGCGGACGGCACGGTTCAATTTACGCCGGAAGTGAAAGAGCTGCAGCAGAAGGATGCGGATAAATTCAAGAAGGAATACCGCATGGGTGAATTTATGTTCTTTGGCCATGACCGCCATAAAGCGCTGAGCGCCGATGCATTCCCGGATTCGATCAAGCAAATGCAAGAGTGGGGCAAAGGGAAGCTGTACCCTCACTTCGTTCTTGAAAATATCAATCCGGATGCTGGATCTCCAGAAGCCCGCTCCTTAACCGCGATTAACACGACTTGGAACACGACGATGGTCAGCCTGATTCGCGCGAAGAGCGACGAAGAGTTCGAAAGCACGCTCAACAACTACAAGAAGTTCCTTGAGGACAACGGTTGGGATAAAATCGTGCAAATCCGTACGGAGAAAATGAAAGCCAATAAAGAGAAACTTGGCCTCAAATAACCGAGCCCATTAAAAGAAGTGGAGGGAAACAGCATGCGTGAGCTTGATATTTATTATTCCACTGGAGAACAATCCCTTTTTGTCCGTACAACAGAGGAACAACTGCGGCCGACGGATTCGGCTGGCGTGGAGGTCGAGGTCCGATTGGACGAAAGCCTCATTTATCAGACGATGGATGGGTTTGGGGCGTCTTTTACCGATTCGGCTGCCTATCTGATTCATCAGGTGCTTCCCGAAGAGCAGCGATCCATCTTGATGAAGAAGCTGTTTGACCCGGAGGAGGGCATCGGCCTATCCGTGTTGCGCAATCCGATGGGGGCCTCTGACTATGCCCGTTTCTTCTATAGCTACAACGATTTGCCCGAAGGGGAGACCGATCCGGAAATGCAGCGGTTCTCGATCGAACATGATGAAGCTGATGTCATACCGCTTCTACAAGAGGCGCTGGCCTTAAATCCGTCCATCAAGCTGTTTGGCTCCCCTTGGAGCGCACCGGGCTGGATGAAAACGAGCGGTTCCATGATCGGCGGGGAACTGAAGAAGGAGTATTACGAAGCGTACGCGAACTATTTTGTCCGTTGCTATGAACGTTTTTGTCAAGCCCTCGGTTTTAANTCTGCCTGAGNACGTGGCGCGAGAGCAAAAATGCGAGCGACGGTCGGCACGCTGCTATCCGTGGGTTGGTTACCACATGTTATGCCTTCGTCAGGGAGAGCCCTTGCAAGCTAGAAACGCACGTTCAGTTTCTTTCAAAACTTAGTGCAAACGGACAACGCAAATTCTCTCCCGAACCTTCGTTTGCTCCCGGGCCTCGTGCTCCGGCGTGAGCTTGTCAAGCGTCTTCTTTGACAAGCGGTTTGGTTCAAATCAACACTTTTCCGAGTCCTCATCG